>NZ_RCNZ01000127.1:0-79196 GCF_004307525.1 Pseudomonas sp. Sample_21
GGCCGCCTCCGCTGGCAAGCCAGCTCCCACAGGGACGGGGTGAATCTGGCAGAGATGGGTTGGCAGTGGAGACGCTTTCGCGAGCAGGCTCGCTCCCACAATTCTGGATCGTGTACATCAGCGAGATATGAGTCGGCTGTCAGGCCGCCTTCGCTGGCAAGCCAGCTCCCACAGAAAAGCAAAAGCAAGATCAAAAGATCGCAGCCTTCGGCAGCTCCTACAGTTGGATTGGGTACAACCTCAAGATCAGGTCGGCTGTCAGGCCGCCATCGCGAGCAGGCTCACTCCTACAAAAGCAAAGGCAAAGCAGCGCAGCTGCCCGCGGCGAAGCCGCCCCACTCAACAATGAGCGTTAGCTCGAGTGCTCTTGATCTTGATCCACCGGCGACGTCGGAAGGCTGAGTGGAGGGATTGATCCGGGCGTGGGAGCGCAGCGACCGTCTGGCGCAGCCAGACACAGCGGAAGGAGGTGCAGCGAAGCAAACCGGAGCCGCTGCGCCCGGATCAGTCCCGGAGCGAAGGGACCCGAGCCTGCGAGGGCCGAACGTAGGAGCTAGCGTTTTTTGCTTACTTTTTTAGGCGCTTGTAAAAAAGTAAGTCGCCGTCAGGCGAAACCGCCAGCCGCCGCACCGAAACCTTCGGATATTCACACCAGACAAACCAAGGCATGGTCGGCCCAGAGGCCGCCAAGACAACCCGAGCGAGAAAATGTTAGCGTGCTTGCAATCAAGCCCCGACGAGCCCAAGCCCAATGAAAAAAACAGTCCTGGCCTTCAGCCGCATCACCCCGCCCATGATCGAACGCCTGCAAGAAGAATTCGACGTCATCGTCCCCAACCCCAAGACCGGTGACATCAACGCCCAGTTCAACGAAGCCCTGCCCCACGCCCACGGCCTCATCGGCGTCGGCCGCAAACTCGGCCGCGCACAACTGGAAAGCGCAACAAAACTCGAAGTGGTTTCGAGCGTCTCGGTCGGCTACGACAACTACGACCTCGACTACTTCAACGAACGCGGGATCATGCTCACCAACACCCCCGACGTGCTCACCGAAAGCACCGCCGACCTCGCTTTCGCCCTGATCATGAGCAGCGCCCGCCGCGTCGCCGAACTCGACGCCTGGACCAAGGCCGGCCAATGGCAGGCCAGCGTCGGCGCCCCGCTGTTCGGCACTGATGTGCACGGCAAGACCCTCGGCATCGTCGGCATGGGCAACATTGGCGCCGCCGTCGCCCGCCGTGGTCGTTTCGGCTTCAACATGCCGATCATCTACAGCGGCAACAGCCGCAAGACCGAACTGGAACAGGAGCTCGGCGCACAGTTCCGCAGCCTCGATGAGCTGCTGGCCGAAGCCGATTTTGTCTGCCTGGTAGTGCCACTGAGCGACAAGACCCGTCACCTGATCAGCCATCGCGAACTGGCGCTGATGAAGCCGAGCGCGATCCTGGTCAACATCTCGCGCGGCCCGGTGGTCGACGAACCGGCACTGATCGAAGCCCTGCAAAACAACCGCATCCGTGGCGCCGGGCTGGACGTCTATGAAAAAGAACCGCTGGCCGAATCGCCGCTGTTCCAATTGAAGAACGCCGTGACCCTGCCGCACATCGGCTCGGCCACCACCGAGACCCGCGAAGCCATGGCCAATCGCGCCCTGGCCAACCTGCGCAGCGCCCTCCTCGGCGAACGGCCGCAGGATCTGGTCAACCCGCAAGTCTGGCGCGGCTGAAAAAAAGGCCGGCGCAACATTGCGCCGGCCTTCACCTTACATAACTTGCAACCGAACAAAAACGCCGGACCCAGCAACAGCAATATAAGCTCTCGCAACTTATCAACTTATTGATTAATTGCCATGGAGAGCCAATCCCGTGAAAACCCTGACCACCGACAAACTCATTCGTTACAGCAAAGTCATCTTGATGGCTTATATAAGTTTCTTTGGCTTGCTGGTGATGATTCATAACTTCACTGACTATGAGTCCAACTACACTTACGTTGCACATATCCTGAGCATGGACACCACCAACGCCAGTGAAAACATCATGTACCGCGCGATCGATTCGCCGATGATCCATCACCGGATCTACTGGTTCATCATCACCATGGAAGTCACCTATACCGTGCTTTGCCTGATCGGTACTTACCAGTTGTATCGCTACATCGATGCATCGCCAGCGGCATTCCATGAAGCCAAGAAGTTTTCGATCATGGGCATATTGGTCGCCATCTTCATTTATTACGTTTGTCTACAAACTGTAGGTGTCGAGTGGTTCGATATGGACACTTCGCTATCATGGAATGCCAAGGACTGGGCGAGGCATATTGTCGACTTCATCTTCCCGGTGATGATCTACATCACTTTGAAAGTTGAGCGCTGAAACCCAGCGCTCGCTTTATCAAGCCAACTTCCCTTGACCCGCAGACAACAGCACTTTCGGTTTACGAAACACCAACACGTTGCCCAACATCACCAAGACCAGCCCGACCAGCGCCGGTGCGGTCCATTGATAACCTTCGGCAAACGCCGACACGTTCAGGGCCACCACCGGGAACAGCACCGTGCAGTAAGCCGCCCGCTCCGGGCCCATGCGCCCGACCAGCGTCAGGTACGCAGTGAAGCCAATCACCGAGCCGGGAATCACTAGATACAACAGCGCACCGACATAACGCGGCGACCAGTCCATGGCGAAGGGGATGCCGTTGAACAGACACCACACCGTCAGCATCGCCGCGCCGTAGGCCATGCCCCAGGCGTTGGTGGTCAGCGGTCGCAATCCCGCTTTCTGTTGCAGACTCGAGAGCATATTGCCGGCGGAAAAACACAATGTGCCGCATAACGCCAATCCAAGGCCGAGCAGGGTTTGCGGGCTGGCTTGATGCCCGGCCAGTTCCGGCCAGAACAACAGCCCCAGACCCGACAGCCCCAACGCACCGCCCAGCAACACATTGCGCGCAATGCGCTGGCCGAAGAACACCCGTGCATTCAGCGCGTTCCACAACGTTGCCGTAGAAAACACCACCGCCACCAGACCGCTGGGTATCCACTGGCTGGCCGTCAGAAAGCACATGAAGTTCACACAGAACAGGCACAGCCCCTGGGCCACACAGACCAAGTGGCCTCGGCGGTTCATCGGTTGCAGGCGTCGGCTGAGCAGCAACAACGCAAACAGCACCAACGCGGCGAGGCCGAAGCGATAGACAATCGACACCGGGATTTCGACCACGCCCAATTGCCATTTCAAGGCAATCCAGGTGGTGCCCCAGATCAGCACGGTCAGCAGGTACAACGACAGGTTCATGGCACACACTCCTTAAACAGGCCTTGAGTGTCTGCCTCGGGCAGCCTTCGACGCTTGCACAATCTTGCGCTTTTGTCTGGCGGCAGGCTGGCAGCGCGGCGTCTACGGAGTAGGATGCAAAGCGTTAGAGAGAACCGAACATGGCCGCTATCGATACCCTGCAAGTCTTTCAAGCCCTCAACCGCTCGCCGAATGCACGCCTTGTGCACAGCGCCGAGCTCGGTGACGGCATGTCTGCGGCCTTGTGGACCAACCACCACGATGCCCAGGAATACGAAGCGCCAAGTCATCACACGCTGTCGTGCTACGTCGCCGGCGGCACCGGCACATTCCGTCGTGGCCAGCCGGGCCGCAAGGGCGGGCCGGACAAGCTGTGCATCCTGCCGGCCGATCATGAATCGGGCTGGGTGATCAATGGCGATATCCGTCTGGCGCACCTGTATTTCAGCGCCGAACAATTCGCCCTCGGTTGCGTCACGTTGCTCGATCGCGAACCGCGCGAGATGCAGTTGCGCGAGCAGACCTTTCTCGAAGATCCGCAGCAGGCGCAGCGCTTCCGGCAATTGCTGAATCTGAACTGGCAAGAGCCGGCCGAGCGCTTGCTGACCAGCAGCCTCGCCCATGAACTGATCAGCCACACCTTGCTCAGCCAGGTCGGTGCGCGCCAGGGCCTGCGCCTCAAGGGCGGGCTGGCGCCGCACCAGCGCCGACAACTGGTGGAGTTCATCGACAACCAGTTGGCCGAGCCGATCAGCCTCGGGCAACTGGCCGGGCTGTGTGCGCTGTCGGAATATCACTTTGCGCGGATGTTTCGCCTGAGCTTCGGCCTGCCGCCGCACCAGTACGTGCTGGCGCGGCGCTTGAGCCGAGCGCGCGAATTGTTGCGCGGCACGGCGCTGCCGCTGGGCGAGATCGCGCTGGCGTGCGGGTTTGCCAGTGCGAGCCATTTTACTAATCGGTTCAGGCAGGTTTTGGGTGGGACGCCGGGCGAGTATCGGCAGGCTTTTTTGCGGTAACCCCATTCCCCTCACCCCAGCCCTCTCCCAGAGGGAGAGGGGGCCGACCGAGGTGTCTCGCACTGTACGTCGACCTGAAACACCGAATCGATTATAGATTCAAAGCAACACGTTCAAGTCGGTGTACCTCTGGAATATCCCACGGTCAGTCCCCTCTCCCTCCGGGAGAGGGAGAGGGGCCGACCGAGGTGTCTTGCGGTGTACATCGACCTGAAAAATCGCATCGATTATGGATTCCAAGCATTACTTTCAGGTCGGTGTATCTCTCGAATATCCCACGGTCAGTCCCCTCTCCCTCCGGGAGAGGGCTAGGGTGAGGGGCT
This sequence comes from Pseudomonas sp. Sample_21, assembly GCF_004307525.1. NCBI lineage: Bacteria > Pseudomonadati > Pseudomonadota > Gammaproteobacteria > Pseudomonadales > Pseudomonadaceae > Pseudomonas > Pseudomonas sp. Sample_21. The sequence continues at coordinate 4,636 of NZ_RCNZ01000127.1, forward strand.
TTTGATCTTGCCTCAAAACTCCAGAGTGCTGGAAAGCGAAACCTGCCGCGAATCCCCCATCGACACAAAGAAGCGGCTCGCCGACGAGGTGTAATAGGTGCGATCAAACAGGTTCTTCACGTTCAACTGAAACTTGACCTTCTGCCCTTCAACCATGGTGTCGTAAGTGGCAAACGCATCCGCCACGGTGTAGCTCGGCAGGTCAAAATCATTCACCGCGTTGCCGGCACGCTCGCCGACGTACCGCGCCCCTGCCCCGACACGCAGTTGATCGCCGCCAAACACATTGCCGAAGTCATACACCGCCGACAGCGAGCCGGAATTCTTCGCTACGTTTTGCAGACGCTTGCCTTTGTATTCCGGGTCTTCGGTGACTTCGGCATCGGTGTAGGCGTAGCTGCCGATCAGGTTCCAGTGCTCGCTGAGCTGCCCGCTCAGGTCAACTTCCAACCCGCGTGAACGCACCTCGCCTGCCGCACTGTAAATCGTTGTCGGGCCTTCGGAATTGGCCACCAGTACGTTGCGTTTCTTGATGTCGAACAACGCGATATTGCCGGTGATGCTGCCGGGCATATCCAGCCGCGCACCCAGCTCCCACGACTTGGCTTCCTCTGGCGCGATGCTGCCGTCGAGCACGGTGCTGCTGCCGCTCAGCGGGGCGATGGTCGAGTTGGGTTTGAACGATTCGGTGTAGCTGCCGTAGAACGACAGCGCGTCGGTGTAGCGATACACCAGCCCTGCGCGCGGCACCCACTTCTGGCCATTGCTGTCGGTATTGGCCTTGAACGGCACGCCTTTGCCGGCGTACTGGTCGTACTCCTGAAAACGTCCGCCAGCGACGAGAATCCACTGCTCGTTGAGGTGAATCGAATCCTGCAGGAACAGCGAATCGCTGCGCAGCTTATCGGTCTGCGCACTGTCGGGCGCACTCACCGTAGTGCCCATCACTTCGCGACCATAGACCGGGTTGAGATAGCTGAACGTGGTCAGGCTTTTCTGCCGGATCAGATCCTCGCGGTAGATCTTGCGGTATTCATCATCAACGCCGAATACCAGATCATGCTGCATGCCCAGCACATTCACTTTGCCTTCGAGGCTGGCGGTGGTGAAACGATCGGTGCTGATCGCATTCTGCGTGCCGTCCATGCTGCGGGTCAGTGTGCCTTTGTTGGTGTCGATCGCCGTCACGCGCACCTGGCTGGCGTCGTAGGTTTCACGGTTCCAGCTGTAGCCGAAGTGAGCTTTCCAGTCGTCGTTGAGTTCGTGGTCGGCTTCGAAATGGTACAGGTCCGAGCGCCCTTCCATGTCGTTGAACGGCTCATCGAGACGCTGCTTGCGCGAGATATCGAGCGGATGATTGGTGCGCGGATCGATCAAGGTGCCACGGTCGAAGGGGGTGAGAAACTCGCGGTGCTCGTAGGCGAACAACAGCTTGGTGCGCTCGCCGTACCAGGCCAGCGACGGTGCGATCAGCGTCTCGCGATGGGTGCCGAAGTTGCGCCAGTAATCTTCGTCTTCATGATCGACGACCATGCGATAGGCGAAGCCGGAATCGCCCAGCGCCCCGGTGCTGTCGAAGGCGCCACCGCTGCCGTTCTTGCCGTCACCGTAGGTCGAACCGCGCACGGTCACGGCGTTGTACTGGGTCAGTTCCGGCTTCTTGCTGACCAGGTTGACCACACCACCCGGATCCTGAATCCCGTAGAGCAACGAGGCCGGGCCCTTGAGCACTTCGACGCGATCCACGGTCGCGTTCATGCCACGGCCCTGCACCAGCGGCATGCCGTCGCGCATGATCGAGCCGTTGCGATTGTCGCCGAAGCCGCGAGTCATCACCGAGTCCTGGGTACTGCCCAAGGTGTTGCCCTGGGTGATGCCGCTGACATTGGCCAGCGCGTCGTCGAGATTGCGCGGCGCCTGATCGCGAATGACCTGCGCCGGGATGACATTGACCGTCTGTGGGATTTCTTGCAGCGACGCCGATGAGCGCATCACCGAACTGGTTTCCGGCGGCTGATAGCTCATCGATTCGTCGCGCGTGGACGTGATGGTGGTGGCGCCGAGATTGAGCGCGCCTGCGGTCGGCATCGGCTCCAGCGCCAGGGTATGACTGTCGGTGCGGCGAAAGCTCAAGCCGGAGTTGCCGAGCAGGCGATGCAGGGCCTGTTCGGCGCTCATCTGGCCGTTGACTGCCGGGGCATTGAGACCGTACGGCGCTTCGTCGGTGTAGACCACGCTCTGCCCGGTCACGCGGCTGAAATCGCTCAGGGCCTGCGGCAACGGTTTGGCGGCGAGGGCAAAATTGAATTGCTGTTGCGCCTGATTGCTCACCGCTTCTGTCGCCAGCGCGATACTCATCGGCAGCAATGCCAACGCGGAAAAACTCAACGCAGACATGCCCAACCACTGTTTGACCGAACCGGATTTTGCCCTGGACTTCATTGCTCAATGACCTGTGTAGAACCGCAACGGATGCGAATGGCTCGCAGTTTCAGTCACTACACGGATGGGGCTCGGGGTTACCTCACCTTTAATTTGAAAATATTTTTCGGGGAATTTGTTGCCTGGGCTGACGCCTTCGCGAGCAGGCTCGCTCCCACCTTTGGAATGCGTACCCTGTGGGAGCGAGCCTGCTCGCGAAGAGGCCGGCAGCCTCAGCGCAAAATAATCAGCTGCCCCAACACCCGATGCTGCTCAAACCCCAACACCCCCTGCAGCGAATTGAGCACCGCTTGCGGATCCTTGCTCGGGAAACTGCCGCTGACCTTGCGCGCCGCCAGCTCATCGTTGAGCAGCACAATCCGCCCCGGGTAATAGCGGCGCAGATCCTCGACGACATCGGCCAGCGTGGTCTTGTAGTAAGTCAGCCAACCCTGACGCCAGGCCAGTTGCGCTTCACTGTCCACGGCATGCAGTTTTTCCGCAGTGCCGTCGGCATAAGCAACTTGCTGGCCGGCCGTGAGAATCTGTTGTTGGCCATGCTCATCCGCCGTCACCGCGACACGTCCGGACAATACCGTCACTTGCGCGCCGTGGAGTTGCCGGCGTACTTCGAACTGCGTGCCGAGCACCCGCGCCTCGCCCTGCTCCGCCGCCACCACAAACGGATCGCCAGTGTGAGTGACGCTGAAGAAAGCAGCGCCTCTGATCAATTTCACGCGGCGCTGGCCATGACTGAAATCCACAACAATCGCGCTGTCGGCATCCAGCGTCACTTGCGTCTGATCGGCCAGTGTCGCCGTGCGAATTTCCCCTGGTGCCGAGACATGATCGGCGCGCAGATCGTCGAGCCAGCGTTGCGCCTGCCACCCCGTGCCGAGGCTGATCATCAACAGCAGACACGCGGCCAGCGCCAGTGCTCCAGACCAACGCAACATCAGCGAACGACGCGGGGCATCCATCGCCCGCAGATAACCTTGCAGCGCGAACGCATCTTCATCGGCCAGCGTGCGCGCGGGGCTTTCGCTGAGTTCCCAGATCACCTGCGCCTGCGCATACGCTTGGGCATGGGCCGGGTCGGCGCGCAGCCATTGGCTGAAGGTCAGTTGATCGCCAGTGCTCGGGCGGTCGTGCAACAGGCTCAGCCAGGCCAGCGCGGCCTGCTCCTGGGCCGGCGTCGGTGTGATCGGATCGGATGGCTTCACGGTGCTTTCCCTGGCAGGCGTGGCGCGGGGTCGCGCAGGCTGGCCTTGCAGGCCTCGAGGGCGCGCATCATATGTTTTTCCACGGCACTTTGGGACAGGCCCATGGCCTTGGCGATCTCAGCGTACTTGCGCCCGTGAATGCGATTGAGCAGAAAGATCTGCCGGGTACGCTCGGGCAAGGCGCGCAATGCTGCTTCGACGTGACGCAGATCATTGCCGGCTTCGAGGGCGGCCTGGGGTTCGCTGCCATGGCTGTCGGGTTCGTCCGGCTGCCAGCCTTCATTGACTCGCGTGCGCGTGCCTTCGCTGCGCAGATGGTCGATGGCGATGTTGCCGGCGCAGCGCAGCAGATAAGTGCTGAGCTCTTCGACCTGCACCAGCGGCCGCCGCCAGAAGCGCAAAAACAGATCCTGGACCAGATCCGCCGCCGTCGCCCGACAACCGACGCGCCGATTCACCAGCGCCTCCATTTGCGCACGCTGGGACAGAAACACCTGAAGAAAATGCGCACGCGCGCCACGCGCTTCATCGTCACGCGATTCCGGTGGCAGACCGATCAGCACTTCAGCACTGCGCCCAGGCGGCGACCGGGCTGGCCAACAGGCTCAAGCCGGCCAGGGCCATGGCCAGACGCGGGCGATACGGCAGCAACAGCACTAATGCCAAAGCGCTGAGCATCAGCACCGCGAACCAGTCGACCAGACCGAAACTCCAGCCACTGGCCGCGACCGCCGCCCACAGCGAAAGCGCCAGCAACAGCCATCCCGCCAGCGCCAGACCCTGACGGCGGCGCGTCGACGGTTTGGCGCCGAGCAATTCGGCGTGATGACGTGGCATCGACAGGCACAACGCGGTGAAGCCGGCATAGGTGAGCAACAGGGCCAGCAGCATCAGTTGGCCCCCTGTTCGACTGTGATCGAGCGAGGCGAAGAACTTGCTTTGCGAACGCTGACGGAGTCGCCCGTACGCTGCATCTTGCGCGCAGCCCAGCCGAGAAAAAGCCCCGTCGCCAGACACGTCAGATCAAGTCCGGCCAGTGCCCAGTCGCGCTGCATCAGGGTCGCGCCAAGATTCCACGGTGTGGTCAGCGCATTGATCAGCGGCACCGCGATAAACAGCGCGGCGCCGAGCGTCAGCTGTTCGATCCACGCCTTGCGCCCCGGACGCAACACGGCGTGCACCACACTCAGACCCCAGGCTATGAAGAACGCATTCACTTCCCAATCGGCCCGCCCCGCCAGACTCACCGGCAACAGTCGATTGGCCAAAAAGAACACCGCCACCGCCGATACCAGGCCGGCCATGCTGGCGATATTAAGCACCTCGACCAGGCGCAGTTCGAACGGCAGCGCCGCGCTTTTCACGTGCTTGAGCTGCCGCTTGCCGAGCCAGATCACCAGCCCGGTGCCAATCATCGCCGTGCCAGCCAGTCCGCAAATGAAATACAGCCAGCGCAACAGCGGCCCGGCGAAATGCCCCATGTGCAGACCATAAAACGCGCCACCCACCGCCATCGCCATCGGTTGATCGGGGGTACTGCTCAGAAGCTGTCCGGTGACGCCGTTGAAGGTCACCGCCCGGCCGAAATCATGCACCACCCGATCGCCCGCGCGGGACAGCACCACCGTAGCGCTGGCATCGCCCGGATTGCTCACCGACAGGCGCGCGGTGTGGCCGCCCGACCACTGCTCGCTGGCCTTGGCCAGTAGCGGCGCCATGGCGGTCAGCGGTGCGGCGACATCGGCGCGCTCGGGCGTCTTCGAGGCGGGAAAGACTTCGTCGTAGAACTTGCGCACGTCGCTGCCGTAAGAGGCAACGATGCTCGCCGGCATAACCATCGACATGAAAATCACCAGGCTGCTGTAAGTGATCATCAAATGAAACGGCAGCACCAGCACGCCCACGGCGTTATGCCCGTCGAGCCAGGAACGCTGGCCCTTGCGCGGGCGGAAGGTGAAGAAGTCCTTGAAGATTTTCTTGTGGGTGATGATGCCGCTGATCAACGCAACGAACATCACCATTGCGGCTATAGTCGCCAGCCAGCGCCCCCACGGGTAAGGCATCTGCAACTGGAAGTGGAAACGGTAAAAGAACTCGCCGCCCATGCTTTCGCGGCCCTGCACCTCGGCCCCGGTCTGAGCGTCGAGAGTTCGGGATTCGAAGCGGCCGCGCTCGCCGGGTTTGCCCGGCGCCTGCTGCCAGCGCACCGTCAGGCCGGGGTCGCGGGCATTGGGCAAATCGATCAGCCAGCGCGAGGCACCGGCGGCGTGTTGTTGCAGATAATCTTGCGCCAGCGCCAGGCTCGCTTCGCTATCAAGCGAATGTGCAGCGATTTCCGGCTGCATCCAGTGGCTGATTTCATCTTTGAAATAAGCGAGCGTGCCGGTGAGAAAAATCGCGAACAGCAACCAGCCGAACACCAGCCCGGCCCAGGTGTGCAGCCAGGCCATCGCCTGCCGGAAGCCCTCTTTCATGCCAGCCCCAGACCGCGCGCGGCACCGGAAACGGTGGCGAGAATCACGCTCGGCACCAACAGGCCGACCCACGCCGACCACGCGCTGCGGCAGGCAAAACACCAGAGCACCGCGACCAGATAGACCAGAAAGGACACGGTCATGCCAGTGACCACCGCTTCGGCGCGGTTCAGCGGCAGCCACAACGTCAGGGTGACACTGGCCAGCGCCGCGACCAGATAGCCGCCGAAAATCGCCGCCAGCACTCGCGAAGTGACGGCCAGACGATAGGACATGGGAAGGGTGGCGAGTTTGCCTTTCATGTTTCGACCCTGAAACGGAAACGTTCGGCCGACAAGCCGAATCTACAGGCGAGCAATATTAATGATAAATATTCTCATACGCAAAAGCATCTGATTGCCGGACACTCTCGCCAGCCTCTACAATGCGAACCGTTCTTGTTCTCTAATGCACGTTCTCTACGCAAGTTTTGCGTCCGGAGTGATTTCGTTGCCGCCCGCCCATCCCGTCGAATCGCTCTACCATGCTCATCACAGCTGGCTCACCGGCTGGTTGCGGCGCAAGCTCGGCTGCCCGGACAGCGCGGCGGATCTGGCTCAGGACACGTTCATCAAGGTGCTGACCGCCCGCGAACCACCGATGATCATCGAACCGCGCGCCTTTCTCACCACTTTGGCCAAGCGCGTGCTGTTCAATCATTACCGGCGCCAGGATGTGGAACGCGCCTACCTCGAGACACTGGCGCAGATGCCTGAGATGGTTGCGCCGTCGGAAGAGCACAAAGCGATCATCCTGCAGACGTTGATCGAACTCGATGAGCTGCTCGACGGCTTGCCGCGCCAGGTCAAACGCGCCTTTCTGCTCGCGCAGGTCGATGGTCTGACTTATCCACAGATCGCCGCAGAACTGGGCATCTCAGTGGCCACGGTCAAACGCCATCTGAACAAAGCGGCCATGCGCTGCTATTTCGCCCTGTGAATCGCGCGCCGGACTTCTCTGCGCAAGTCGCCGAACAGGCGGTGCACTGGTTGCTGGAAATGCAGCAGGGCACCCTCACCCCGCGCCAGCAGCAGGCCTGGCAACAATGGCTGGATGCGCACAGCGAACACCGCCGGGCGTGGGAACACATGCAACGGGTCAACCAGCGCTTGCGCGGCGTTTCGTCGCCGTTGGCCCACGCGGCGTTGAACGGACCGAAGTCCGGCAGCCGCCGTCAGGCGTTGAAAATGTTGCTGATTCTCGGTGCCGGCTCAGCGGCGACCTGGGGCATGCGCGAGCACACGCCGTTGCCGTCGCTGCTCGCCGATTACCGCACGCCGGTGGGCCAGCGGCGCAAGATCGGCTTGGGCGGTGCCGATTCGTTACAGCTCAATACCGCAAGTTCCGTCGATGTCGATGACGCGCAGCGTACGATTCGTCTGCTCGAGGGCGAAATGCTGTTGAGCGCTGCAAATCCGTTCGAGATACGCACGGCACACGGCGTGCTGAAAAGCCAAGGTGCGCGCGTCAATGTGCGGCAGTTTGCCGATCGCACGCAGATCGCCCTGTTCGAAGGACGAGTCGAACTCATCGCCAGCCAGCGCGCGCCCCTGCTGCTGCCGGTCGCGCGGCAGTTGAGTTTTACTGCCAGCTCCGTCAGCGCGGCCAAACCACTGGACGCCAACAGTGGTGCGTGGACTGACGGCATGCTGGTCGCCGCCCATATGCGCCTCGGCGACTTCCTCGAAGAGCTTGGCCGCTACCGGCGCGGGCAGCTGCGGTGCGACAGCCAGGTTGCCGATTTGCTGATTTCCGGGACGTATCCACTGGATGACAGCGAGCGGATTCTCGACCTGTTGCAGATCAGTCTGCCGGTCAGAGTGAAGCGCTTTACCCGTTATTGGGTGAGCGTCGAAGCGCGGGTGTAAAAAAACGCCAAAACCATGAGCCGTTTTTCAGATCTGGCGTGACAGAGAAGGAAAGCCCCCTTGATTCCACCTTCTCAGGATCATCCACATGCAGCCCACCCGCCTTACCCCACTGGCCCGCAGCCTGCGCAATCTTCTGCTCGGCGCCAGCCTGAGTTTCACCGCCTTGCCCGCTGCGCTGGGCGCCGAAACCAAGGTTTATCACATCGCCCCGGCGTCGCTGGAAACCGCGCTGAACCAGTTTGGCCGTGAAGCCGGCGTGCTGATTTCCTTTGGCTCGCAAGTCACCAGCGGTGTGCAGAGCCGGGGTCTGGAGGGCAATTACACGATGCAACAAGGCCTCGATGCCCTGCTCGAAGGCACCGGCCTGCAAGCCCGCGCCGAAGGCGACAATGCCTTCAGCCTGCAACCGCTGGCTGACGCGGCGCTGGAGCTGGGCACCTCGACCGTAGTCGGCGACTGGCTCGGCGATGCGGCGCAGATCAATGTCTTCGAACACCCCGGGGCACGTGATGTGATCCGCCGCGAAGAATTCGAACGCCAGGGCGCGACCCAGGCCCGCGATGTGCTCAACCGCATCCCCGGTGTGAATGCGCCGGAGAACAACGGCACCGGCAGCCACGACATGGCGCTGAACTTCGGCATTCGTGGCTTGAATCCACGCCTGGCCGCGCGCTCGACAGTATTGATGGACGGCATCCCGGTACCGTTCGCGCCGTATGGTCAGCCGCAGTTGTCGTTCGCGCCGATCAGCATGGGCAACATGGATGCGGTGGACGTGGTGCGTGGCGGCGGTGCGGTACGTTACGGCCCGCAGAACGTCGGCGGCGTGGTCAACTTCGTGACCCGGGCGATTCCGGACGAGCCAACGGTCAAGGGTGGTTTCCAGACTGAAACCAGCCCATCGTCGAGCCACGACGGTTTCAAGACCAGCGCCAATCTGCTGGCCGGCGGCACCAACGCCAACGGCCTCGGTGGTGCGCTGTTGTACTCCGGCACCCGTGGCGGTGACTGGCGCGAACACAGCGACACCGAGATCGACGACCTGATCCTCAAGGGCAAATATCAGCTCGACGAAGCCAACAGCTTCAACGCCATGGCCCAGTATTACGAAGGCAAGGCCGACATGCCCGGTGGTCTCAACGTCGCCGATTACGATGCCGATCCGTATCAATCGACGCGGCCGAAAGATCAGTTCTGGGGGCGCCGCACGATGTTCAACTTCGGCTATCGCTATCAGGAAGATCGCCGCGAATTCACCGCCAACACCTTCTTCACCAAAACCCTGCGCAGCGGTTATCTGGATCAGGGCACATTCCTTTCGCTGTCGCCGCGCGAGTACTGGGTACGTGGCCTGGAAACCCGTTTCGCCCAAGGCTTCGACCTCGGTCCGAGCAGTCACGAAGTCGGCGTCGGCTATCGCTACATCAACGAGGCCGGCCACGAACTGCGTTATCGCACGCCGATCAGCGCCAACGAATACCCAACCACCAGCAGCCGCAACGACCGCGACACTCGCGGTGGTACCGAGGCCAACGCGTTCTTCGTCGATGACCGCATCGACATCGGCAAATGGACCATCACCCCGGGCGTGCGCTACGAGATGATCGAGTCGCAACAGACCAACAACCTGACCAACGTCAAATACAAGGGCGACTACAACACCGCGCTGCCGGCGCTGAACGTGCTCTATCACCTCACCGACAGCTGGAATCTGTATGCCAACACCGAAGGCTCGTTCGGCAGCGTGCAATACAGCCAGATGCCCAACCGCGTGAGCAGCGGCGAGGTGAAACCGGAAAAGGCCCGCACCTGGGAACTCGGCACGCGCTATGACAACGGTGCCCTGCGCGCGGAGATCGGCGCATTCCTGATCAACTTCGACAACCAGTACGAAAGCAACCAGACCAACGACTCGGTGATCGCTCGCGGCGAAACCCGCCATCAGGGCATCGAGACCAGCGTCAATTACGCGCTCGACGACTTGAGCCCGGCGCTGGCCGGTTTCGATGTCTACGCCAGTTATGCCTATGTCGACGCCACCATCCGCGAGGACGGGCCGAACAAAGGCAACCGCGTGCCGTTTTCCTCCAAGCACAAAGGCACGATTGGCGTCGGTTATACCGAAGGGCCATGGAAGATGAATCTGGACAGCAGCTTCCAGAGCGACCAGTTCGCCGACAACGCCAACACTTCGAAAGAAAGCGCCGATGGCAGCACCGGCAAGATCCCCGGCTACATGCTGTTCAGCAGCCGCGCCGGGTATGACTTCGGCCCGCAGTTGTCTGATCTGAATGTGGCGGTGGGGGTGAAGAACATCTTCAACACGCAGTACTTCACACGCTCGTTCGATGACAACAACAAGGGCAAGTACGTGGGTGAGCCGCGGACGGTTTATGTGCAGACGACGGTGGCGTTCTGACCGCAGCCCATTGAAGATCAAAAGCCCCTCACCCTAACCCTCTCCCAGAGGGAGAGGGGACTGACCGAGGTGTATTTACGATTTACGCTCGCCTGCAATATCGAGCCGAACGCTGGACTTGAAAACAACCGGAATCGGCCCCCTCTCCCAGAGGGTGAGGTGATGCCGCGCGCATAAAACCATGACCATTGCGCGCGGTATTTGGGGTTTGGTTCTTTTGCACGGGGTGCAACGGAATTGCAGGATGGTAGCGGGATTTTGATCCCGCTGTGGGGTTAGTGGGCTTTGATTAGTTTTTCGGCGATCCATTGCGCGATTTGCGGGACGACGGCGTTTCCGGCAGCGAAAGCTTCTGCAAGGTTGGACGCATCCAGTCCAAGGCAAAGCCCATCATCGTCAGACGTTCGCTGCCGCTCAACCATCTGATGCCATCCGTTCGGGTGAGCGACGAAAGTGGTACAGCCCATAGCGATCTGGGAGCCGGCTTTGTTTGCCAATAGAGTATTGGCAGCCCATGCATCCGCGGGCCGTGGCCAGGGTTGCGATTGAGACGCTGGAGGTATTGCGTCCACTGGCGCGGCGTCAGCCAGCAGCTCGATGGGGGGCATTCGGTGATGACCGGCGACCAGGAATATTCGGCGACGTTGCTGGGGGACTCCGAAATATTGAGCATTAAGCACTCGCCAGCATCCCACATACCCGCTGTCCGCAAGGGCCCGGATGACTGTTTGAAAGTCTCGGCTATCGTTGATAGCGAGCAAGTTAACGACGTTCTCAAGGACCACCCAGCGAGGTTGTGTTTCTTTGAGGATGCGTATGACTTCCCAAAACAGGCCGCTGCGCTGGCCTTGCAGGCCTCGGGTGTGTTGGTTGCCGGGGCGGCTGCCGGCGTTGCTGATGTCTTGGCAGGGAAAGCCTGCGGTGATGACGTCGACGGATTGCAGATTGTGGGCGCCGCAGTGGCGCACGTCTTCGTGTTGGGTGGCATGCGGAAATCGGTCGGCAAGGACAGCCCGGTTGGTGGGGTTGAGTTCCACTTGCCAGGCGGTGCGGTAGCCTGCTTTTTCGAATCCTTCATCAAAACCTCCTATGCCTGCGAACAGGCTTCCAATGGTGGGCTGGGGCACGGCTGCGCTCTTGTGGGCAGATGCTCAGGGCATTCGGATAGGAGGCTCGGGGCCTTCAGATGATTGAGTGTCCGGCAGCGCGGGCACTTGATTTGCAGTTCGGTGAAGCTTTGGGCGGCGGCGAGTTTGCGGTGGCATTGGCCACAGCGGATGTCTTGCATGTTTATGTCCCTGGGGCGGTTGGCCAGCCGTGGTCGAGCATGTCGGGGGAGTAAGTGCCTTTATTCAACGCGTCGAGTAATTCGAATTCACGGTTGAAGCAACCTTGTATGTGGCTGCGCACGGCAGTGGCCAAGCCGATCAGTTGTGTCGCGGTAAGTTCGACCGGGCCGTTTAGGGTTTTCCAAGTGCAGGTGTAGTTGGGGTCGATCAGCGCTGATACCGCCGCTGCCGTGATCAGGGCTTGGCTTTCGCGGCTGGTCTCAATGGATATCCGGTCGAGGGTCAAGCCGGCTGTTTCGTGCTGGTAACGTGCAGCGGCGATTGTTCGTGAATGATCGATGGTCGGCGCTGGTGCCGGTGAGAACACACCATCTATCCACTGCATGCCTGGTTGGGTGTAGCGCGGACAGATCACCCAGATCAGTGCGGGATGAAATCTGTCCGTTGGGTCGATGGTGGTGATTTCAGCGACGGTGGCGTTTTCAATTCGAGCCCATGTGTTGGTCACCATTGGATGGTCACCCGGCCAGCCGCGCCATTGGGTGCCACGCTGGCGCCACGGCCGCCGCCGCCATGCCCAGGTGTTAAGGGCGCGGTGGGGTCATCCCACGAAGCGCCGGACTCACCACCTCCACCTGCGCCGCCTATAAAGCCAACATTGTGAGCGCTGCCGACAGGATGGCCTCCGAAGCCAATGGATTCGTTTTCATCGCCCCCTACGCCTACGCCACCATGAGGTGCCTGACCATCGAGTCTTCCGCCGTATCCCTGGGTTGCATTGAGGTAAATGCCGAAAGACGACGTCCCACCGTTCCCACCTTGGGTGTTCATATGGGACGCCCCGATACCGCCCGCGCCGACGGTTATCGTTACGGATTTCAGGCCACGTAAATCGACCAGTTTTCTGGCGATGCCTGCGCCCGATCCTCCCGACGGGCCTGGATGGGTCATGGAACGTGCGCCACCACCGCCGCCGCCAATGACGACGACCCATGCCTTGGTCACGCCTGAGGGTACATCCCAAGTGTAAATCCCGGGCTTGGAGTAAACCTTGCAGCCGCGGAACGGGAAAAGAGCGGCAAGCGTATGGGGCGTCACAAATGTGTTGGTTTCAACGCCTGATCTAACGGCGAATTGGATCGCGATCCGCGCGATTCCCGATGCTCTTTCGGTGGCTTGTACCGTTTTGGATGCGATCGCCTGATGAACCCCCAGCGCGTTGATCGGTTTGTGCGTGTCAGTGCCTTCTTCAGCTTCGTATTGGCTGGCGAAGGCGACTGCGTAATCAGACAAATAACGAAAGGCAGAGCGCGCGTAGGTCAGCTGTTTGGCTTTGCCCACCGACTCCGTCCCACTGATCAACGCTTCGATCTTCTGTTTTAACCAAACGGTGCGATTGCTCAGTTGTTTGATGGGCAGATTGGTCACGCCCTCGGGGCCGCCGACGACGGGGTCGGAGGTCTCGATCTGGTAGACGCCGGGCGTCCATTGGTTGGTTTCGGGTAGGTCGGCCATTAGCTGCTTCCGTGGTTGTATTGGCCGTCGTAACGGGCGACTGCGTTGTAGCGGATGGCGACAGCTTGGTAGTCGAGTGAGACCAGCCGGCAGCGCGCCGGGGCGACGGATAGAAGGACGCGGCGTATGAGTACCGCTTGATCGTTGGTGATGGTGCGTTTGAGGATGACGCGGTACAGCGGCCAGACAGTTGGCGGGCTCGGCTGGTTGTCGGCTTGGGTTTGCGGGCCTTCTTGCAGGGTGACTTCGCCGAAACCGAGCAAGTAGATGACTTCGCGGATCGCCCACGGGGTGCCCTTGAAACGGTGCAGTTCGATGGCGTTTTTGATGAGGTTGCGCTTGGCTTGCTCGGACTCGGCCAACTGCCACGCGGCTTCGTCCAGCAGTGAGAACTGGTCGGCCAGGTGTGGTAGCAGCCTGGGTTTTACCAGGTCGATCAGGTAGACGAGCATGGCGTTGAGGTCGAGATCGGCGAGTGACTGGTCGAGCAGTTCGCACAACAGCGTGAAGCGCGCGTCGCCGGCCAGCGCAGGGGTTAGCGGGTCAGCCATCGGCGATCCCGGCGTCAGTCAGCTTGATGGCGGTGCAATGTGCCCATTGGTTGCTTTGAAGCTCACGCAGGTTGACCGGTTTTTTTACGTCCGCGCGGTAAACGCCGGGCACTTGCAGCGCGGCGGTGAGTTGTTCCGGGACGAGATCGTGCCCCAGCGCGGCGCTGCATGTTTGGGCATAGCGTGTAGCGGCGGCTTTTGCTGCCGCCATCACGGCGCTGCGGTCGGCGTTTGCATACAACGTGAGGTGGGCGGTGATCTGGTAGCGGACCTCGATGGGCGCGGCCGCGATTACGGTGTCGCACAGCGGCCGCAGTTTTTCGCCGCTGATTTGCTCTGTGATGTCTTCCAGCAGTTGCGGCGACGGCAGGCCATCGGCGGTCAGCGGAAAGAGCGCAACGTGACCGTCGGGTTGGCCTTCGTCGGGGCCGTGGACGGCGACATCGATGATGGATTGGTGCACGGCCAGCGTGTGATAGCGGTAAGCGGCGCGGCTGCCGGCGTTGCTGAAGGCCTCGGGCGCCAGGATGATGCGCTCGCGGTAGCGGTCGTCGTTTTCGTCTTCGGCACCGTTGGCCGTGGTGGTTGTGTTGCTGGCCGTGAGGCTTGGGTCTGGCGCGTTGATGAGCGCGCTGATCTGGCCGAGGGTCCAGCCATTGCCTTGCTCGCCCAGCGTCTGGCACGTGGCGGTGACCGACACTTCGGTCTGATCGGCTGGCAGCGTTACGTCACGGTCGGTGGTGAACACGACTTTGGCGTCTTGCGTGCTGACGCGTGTGCCTACCGGGATGAGCAACGCTTGAGCGGTCGCGGTAGGCAGACTGAAACGCACGGTGCACCGGGCGGCTTTGGCCAGCAGACGCGGCGTGGCAACCAGTTCGCCCAGATAATCGAGGATCGGGCCGCGGGCGAAGCGCACCAACAGTTGTTCGCCAGCGTGTTGAATGCTCATCTGCAAGCGGGACACGGCGTAGGCGATTTGATCGATGTACAGCCGCTCGATCTGTGCCGGGTACAGGGTTTTGCCGGATGCTTTCTCGTAGCGGGCGATCAGATCCGCCTCCAGCGCGGCGGGGTCGATATTGATGAATTCGGGTTTAGGCAACGCGCGCATACGGCACCTCGGTGAGCTGCTGGCGCTGGCCGGTGATGCGCCATTGCACGCGGGCAGTGATGTGGTGGGCGCTGATCTGGATGTGGACTTGATCGACCGAGACGCGCGGCTCCCACTGGCGCACGGCGTCGAAGGCTTCGCGCACCAAGTGCGGCGTGACGCGATCGGTGGGCCAGTCAAGGTAACGGTGCAAGTTGCTGCCGAACTCGGGACGGTGCGGGTCGCTGCCTTTGGGGGTGGTGAGGATGATGCGCAGGGATTGGTCGATGTCGCGCAGGCCTTCGACGATCTCGCCGGTGGTGCCGAGTGCGGGTTGCCAGTGGGCTGCGGTGATGTGGGTGTGGGGGATGGGCGTATTCATGGGCCCATGGTGCTAAACCTAAGGGCGCCGAGCTTTTAATCGCATTTAAAGAGATGCACTATCTCGCACTATTACAAATAAAAAGGGCATGGAATGAGCCGGTTTCTTCTCTACATAGACATCTTGGGGTTCTCTGACATGACCCGAGATGAGCCTCGAAAGGTGGCTAGGGTCTATTCGATTCTCGATACGCTCAATGCTCATCATCAAACAAATTTCAGTACGATCGTTTTTTCAGACACCATCTTGGTTTACAACACGGCTGATGCTGGAAGTGATCACGCGCGAGAGGATTGCGTTTGGCTGCTGACAGAGTTCGCAGAGGATCTTCACCACCGATTGACGGGACAAGACATTTATTTTCGTGCCGTTTTGGTTGAAGGCGATTTCACTCATTACAAGCTAGAAAACGTCGAATGCTTTTTCGGGGGGGCGCTGATTGATGCGCACAATGCTGAGAAAGGTATTCCTTCGCTCGGCCTCTTTATGAGCGCCGCCTGCGTCAAATACAATCGTTTTTTCCGTACTGCACCGTTCAGCGATCAGTTCGAGTTTGTTTATCTTAACCGCAGCCTAGAAGATCTGAACAAGCTATCCACGGGTATATATCCCTTCGACCTCGAACTGCCAGGTGACGACTACGCACCCTATGTGCCTTGGCAGGTACGTTTTTTGAAAGATGTCCACTTTCAAATGCGCTCACATAAATCCCCGCTCGTGAGAGTGAAATTTCTGACTGCTTGGGATTTTTACTACAAACGTTACCCGGAGATGCTGCAAGCGCTGATCGAACACAATTTCGACCTCTCGGCCCTTGGTCCCGCCGGCACATGGAAGAGTTTGGAGCAGACAATGGAAAGTGACATCAAATACTTCAAACGCATTGGCAGTGGTACCGCTCTCTCAATGGCCCTCACACAAACCTACAAAAAGAAGAAGCCCACCCCCGCGAAAAAGCTTTAATGCTTGTGGTGGTTCGAGTTTCCCCCATCATCCGTGACTGTGCCGTTAGCGTGAATATTGCCTCTAACAAGTAGGTTGCCATTAAACCTGACCTGCTGGACGTCAAGAGTTGCCGACGGCGTTTTCACCAGAATTGATTCATTCGCTTCAATTGTGATTTTGTCTCCGCATTTCATACTCAACGCGCCAACACACTCCAACCTCATAACCCCCGCCACCCGGTCATACGCCACCACCGTCCCATCGCTATACCGCACAAATTCCGTGTCCTCATCCACCACCGGTGGGGGCTCCGCCGTCGAATAAATCCCGCCCAAACAAACCCCGCCCACGCCATCCGCGTCCAGCAGCACCGCCACCTGTTCGCCGATCTCAGGCATCAGTGGTCGGCGTTGGGTGCCTTGGGTGTTGCGTTGGGGAATGTTGAGCCAATAAGTCTGGAGGCCGTCGCGGTCGTCGAGGCGTACGCGCAGGCGGCAGGTTTGGTGGTCCAGGGCGGTGACTTCGCCGTATTCGAGTTGGGTGGGCATGGGCTCTGCCTTCAGTGAGTGGTTAATGGTGTGAGATGCGGGCGACCTGTTGGGTCGTGGTGTAGCCGGATTGGCGGGTGATGCGGTGGGTGGATGAGGTGATGAGGTAGCGGCCGTTGAGTTGGCCGGTGGTGAGGAGCCGGATGACGTTGCCGCTGGTGAGGTGCGGTTGGCCCTGGGTGGTCCATTGGCCGGTGGTGCGTTGGCGGTTGGCTTGGGCGAGTTCGGCTTTCGCTTTGGCCTGGGCCTGTTCGGTGGAATTGCTGCGCTGTCGGCTTTTGTGGGTGTCGGCACTGGTGGTGGTTTGGCTGGCGCTGCTGGGGGCGGCGACGGTTTGGTTGTTGACCAGCGTGTAAGTGATGAGCTGTTTCTTGGCCGGGTCTTTATGTTTGATTTCGATGGCCTTGGGCACCGTTTTGATTTGGTCGCGCAGGTTGATATTGGCCAGGTCTGTAAGGCGATGCGTGGCGACGGGCGCGGCCTGCGCCAATCGTTGAATGGCGTGGAAGACCAGTTGCCGGCCGGTGATTTTGAAGGCGTAGTCGTAGGTTGCGGCGAGGTTGCGCAGGAACGTCAGGTCGGTGTCTTGCTGGGTCAGGCGGTCGAGTGGAATGGGCTCGATGTGGCCGACCAGAGTTAGGCCTTGGCGAGTGGCGACCTGTTGAGCGATGGCGGCCAGGGTGAGGTCTTCGTAGGCGCGGTGTTCGACGGTGCGCAACGGGCCGTTGATACCGGTGGCCAAGGCATGAATGGTGATGGTCGAGGGTGGGCCGTTGAGTTCGACCTCGTCAATTTCCAGCCGGCCGAGGGTCCGCAATGCTGCACCTTGCCAGCCGATCGCCAAGGTCAGCGTATCGCCGTGGCCAGGGTACCAGGCATCGCGCCAGCGGCCTTGAGTGTCTTCGAGTTCGACCTCCAGACTGTCGGCGCTGCCGGTCAGGTGGTCGGTGTAGGTCAGTGACAGCAAATGCTCGCTCACATCGCGGGTGATGTTGCGCTGCTGGTAAGTCAGCACAAAGCGCGCCTGCAAAACGTGTTGCGGGTTTAGCGCATCCATGGCGGGACGTCCTGGGCGGTGGGCAATGCATTAAGTAGCGGAATGGCCAAGGTCAGGCCCGAGGGCAACGTAGCGCTCAGCGGGACGTTGGGGTTGGCTTCGACGATTGGAAAGTAGCGGTGAGCGTCGCCGTAATAACGCCAGGCCAACTGATCCCAGCGCTCGCCTTCGGTCGTCAGGTGCAGAATGAACATCAACGCCTCCGGGTCAGGATGTCGGCGGCCAGCCCGGCCAAGCGATCGCTGGCGCCGTCCAGTACCGTGACAGCTTGGTCAAGAGCTTCATGTGAAGCGCCAAAGCGATTAACGATGCTGGCAAGGTCGACGGGATTCAGGCAATCGCGGGCACCCATGACACTGCCCAGCACGTCTTCGCCCAACCGGGACAGGTCAGCGCCGTCACGCAGCAACCCGGCAGCGCTGGCGAGACCTTGCAGCGGCTCGATGGCTTGCGCAGTGACGCCAAGCAACTGCGGGACCTGAGCGAGAATGTCCTCGGGGTCGCCGTCCTCGGCCCACTGATAGAGGATCTGAGCTTGGTGCAACACATTGCCGGCGGTTTTGGCGTAGCGAATGACGTTCTGTGCCGTACTAGGTGCCGCCGCTTGGCGCGAGATGACGCCGGGTGAATCCATGGCCGGCGCCGTTTCGCGGGCCGTGGGATCGAGCAAACCGGGCGTATGAGCCTTGCGAATAAACGCGCCGGTGTACTCGCGCAGGCTGATCTGCAACGTGGCGGCCAGCAACTGCCCAGTGGCCGAAGTGCGGCGGATGACGTTGCTCAAATGGGTGATGACGTACGGGCCCAGGTATTCACCGCTGCCCATCACCCACGCCAACGGCTGGTGTTGAGTTTTGGCCAGACGCAGCGCGCGCAAGCGCTGCTCCGGTTCGCCCAATAGCGGGTGCAACTCGAGCGTCAGTTGGCACTCATCGAGCCCTTCGCCGACCCACTCCAGCAACGGTTTGCCCTGCATACGCGGGTGCTCGGCCCAGTCGGCGGCGCCGCTGTGTTCAATGGCACTGACGCCGCCGGCCACGGTGAATTCGATGTCGCCGAGAAGGGCAAACATCAGAATCCACCCTGGGCTGACGGCCCGTAGCTACGACGGCGAGCATCGTGAAGGTAGCGCTCCATCATGCGCGTCCACTCACCGTACGCGGCTTGCAGCCCTTGGTTGATAGCTTCAGCCCCGGCGCCAGCGGGCACGTTGATCTGCGGCGAAAAATGGAAGGTCATGCTGGTCGCCGCGCTGGTGGCCGAAGCGCTGTCGCCGCCCATGCGGCTGGCCCTGGACACCTGCTGAAGGTCCGGCGGCGCCATGTCGACGCGGCTCTGCTCGGCCATGCCCAGCGCGGCCTGCTTGACCAACCCCGCATGGGCAGCAATGCCCAGCGCCGCGCCTTGGCTGATGTTGGCGCCGTAACCGATGAACACGCGGCTGGGCGACTCGATGCCCAGGGTTTCAGTGAACCAGCCTTTGATGGCCGAGCCGATGCCGACCACGCTGTCTTTCACCGCGCCGAGACTGTTACGCAGGCCATCGACCAACCCGCTGACAAGCATGCCACCGAACTCCGTGAACGTGCCCGGCAGTTCGACGCCCAAGTAATTCATCACCCCGGCAAACGCACGGTAGATCAAACCCAACGGCGAGAAGTTGACCAGCAGCGCCAAAATGCCCATCAGCCCGCCGTTAAAACCGGTTTTGACCTCCGCCCACAACCCGGTGAAAAACGCTTTGATCGGCTGCCAGTGTCGATAGATCAAATACGCCGCCATCGCGATCCCGGTGATCAACAGACCGATAGGGTTCATCATCAAGGCTCGGCCCAGCCAGAGAACGGCTTGGCCTGCCAGCTTCAGGCCAAACAGCAACGTACCGCCCAACACCTTGCCCAACAACAAGGCACCGTGCGCCATCAGCTTGAGCGGGCTGGCCAGCGCCATGAGCAGGCCGCGCGTGAATAGCCCGGCGTACCTTCCCACCGCCAGCAGGCCCGTACCCAGTCGCTTGAGCCCCGACATCAACGGCGCAAATCTGCCCATCTGCCACGCACTGCGCAGCAAGGTAAAACGCGCCGATAGCGCCGTCACCGTCGTGGACATGGCCACCAACGGCGCGACGACCAGATTGGCGCCGTACGCCAGGCCGATAAATGCCAACTTGCCGAGCAGCAGACCGCCGACCAAACCGACGACACCTTTGATCAACGCCGGGTGCTCACCGGCCCATGCCGAAAACCCCCGCATCAGCGGCACCAGCGCTTGGCTGATCTCGACGATCGCTGGCAGCAACGCGTTGCCGACAGAAATACCGATGTCGGCCAGGTTGATGCGCAGCGCTTTCAATTGCTCCTTGGTACTGCCCATCCGTTTGATCCAGTCGTCATCAAGCACGCCTTGGTCGGCGGCGTTGCGGCTGCCTTGCTCGATGCCGGCCATGTCGTGCTGATTGGCCAGCGCCGGGCGGATGAACGACAAGACCTGCTGGTCGGCAAACAGCTCACCTAACTTGTAGGCCTGATCCAAGCGCGCCAGCGCCGTTTGCCGCTCCTGCTGATCGTTGATGGCCAGCGCCTTGCCGTACTGCGCGGCGGCGTCGGGGGCGTCTTTGCCCAAATGCTGGGTGAGGATGCTGAGCATGGCTTGCGCTGGCGACAAACCTTCGCTGACCAGATTGTGCAGGCTGCCTTTGAGGTCGATGCCGGCCTTCTCGAACGCCTTGAGGGTGTCGGGTGATGTCAGCTTGGAGAGAAAGTTTTTGAAGTTGTTGGCGGCTTCGTCATTGCTGCCGGCACCGCGACGGGCGATCTGCAGTGATGCGCCGATCTGCGCCACGGCGCGCTCGCCGGTGATGCCGAGGGCGGCGAACTGCGGCGTTAATTGCGGCAGCCACTTGGCCATGTCGGCCAGCTCGAATTGCCCGCTTTTACCGGCAAAGGCCAACATGTTCATCGAGCGCTCAAAGCCTGCCGCGCCGATGTTCAGGTTGTCGTTCAGGGCGATGGCCACCGCGCCGAGGTGCTCCATGCTGGCACGTGTTGCGGTGGCGGTTTTGGCCAGGACTGGCGCGTAGTCCGTGAGCGCCTGGAGGTTGTCGATGCCGCCGGCGACCAACACAGCGGTACCGTTGGCGACGTCGGTTTGGGTCTGATTCCAGGCCAGCGCGGCGCCGCGCATGGCCATGCTCAAGCGTTGCTCTTGCGCCGGGTCGAAACCGCCGCCAATGGCGATGTCACGGGTCTGGTCCTGAAAATTAATGGCGGTTTTTATCGACTGCACAATGGGCGCGCCCAACGCCGCGCCGGTGCCAATCGTCTCCATGGCTTGGCCGCGCAACTGGCTGCGCTGGTTTCTGAGCGCATGACAGCGCGCCAAACTGGCGTTGAGCTGCTGTTGTTTTAGATGCAATTGATCAAGGGTATGGCCGACCGCGTCGTACTGGCGACGCAACTGGCCGATGCCGGCGCCGCCACGGGCCAATGACGCCGCCAACTCGTGGCCCAGCTGTTGCTGCTTGAGCGTGAGCCCATCGACGGCGCGGCCCAAGTGGCGCACGGTGGATTGCGCCGACCCAAACGCAGCGTTGAGGCTGCCGGAGACGACGGCGCCGATTTTTAGACCGATGAGGACTTCGTTGGCCATCGTTGCTACGCTTTGGTCATGTTTGAAAAAACCGCGTTCCGCACTGCCCACACCCTCTATGCACTGGCCATTGGCGCCGGTGTGATCGGCCTTGCCTGGGTGTGCCTGGTGCATTTGCCGTGGTGGGCGGCGATGGCGGCGTTCTGTGTGGGCTTGCCCTTGCTGGCCATGGTCGCCGCCCCCTTGGCGGCGGGCGGTGCGCTGGTGGCGGGCGTGGCAGTCGGTTTGCTGGCAGTGGTCAGCGGCGCGCTGGCTCGGCGTGTTCGAGCCGGCGATTGATCTCGCGCTGACAGACCTCGACCCATCGCCAGTACTCGACCATGTCGAGCCGTTCGATCTCAGACGGCGGCAACCTCAGCACCAGCAGCAGCGCTTCGTCCCAGGACTGGAGCAAGGTTTCGGCCGGCTGCCATTTCCCGCAACACCTCGGTGGCGAGCGTTGAGTCGGCAATGTCGAACTCACCCAGATCTTCAAGGGTGATGCCCAACAGCTTGGCGACCAGCAGGTCTTCCATGGCGCCTTCGTCTTTGGTCACCACTTGCGCGGCGCTGATGTCTTTGCGCTTGAGGCGTCTGATAGGCAGTGCCGACAGGAGCTCGCCGCTGGCGCTGGTGAAGGGGAATTTGAGGGTGAAGGTGTGGGTGTCGGTCATCGTCATGGCTCCGGGTTCAATACGGGTCTATCCGTGAAGACGTGATGATGAAGCGGTTTTATGTGACTGCCTTTTAATCCGATTTAAAGAGCCCGTGATGAGCGGAAAATTGACTATGATCACCCAGCCAAGGCGCAACTCTGCGCCCAAAAGGAGAAGGCAGTGAGCGTTGATAACAAAGCAGAATTTAATGTGCTGGTGGGTAAGATTCTAAGGATGTTGGTAGATGCGTGCCCTGCGCAAGTCAGACTGAATGCTGGAGTCTTCGGTCTCGAATCTGGCTCGTATGCCAGCGGCTTTTACGAACCATCATCACAGGAGCAATTTCTAACCGAGACGCTGCAATGGTTAGTCGCCGAGGGTTATATCCGAGTTGAGTCCAACAGCGATTATTACGTTGCGACGTTCCAAACCTTAAAACTTTACGGCTCCGTTCCTAACGCGCTCACCAACTAAGGAAAGCAGTCAGTCGCCAGACTGACTGCTTTTGCGTTCGCATTGGCTCTAGGACGTGGGCACAACGTTATCCAACGCTTTGTTCACGGCCAACTCCCCCAACATCACTACCTGCGCAATGCCCAACAAAGTATTGCGCCGTGAGCCTTCCAGCATCCCGGCGAAATCACCGAGCATCACCGTGGCCGAGGCCAGGGATTCGCAAGCGTTGACCAGCAAGGATTCGGTGTCGGATTCCGGGTTGACCATAAACAACGTGTTGGGACTGTAGGGCGTAGCGTTGATCTTGGCCGGCGCGAGGTAATGGTCGAGCGCGCGCTCGGCGGCGTCGTGCAGCTTTTTTGAATGGAAGGATTCATAAGGCGAT
Source organism: Pseudomonas sp. Sample_21 (assembly GCF_004307525.1). NCBI lineage: Bacteria > Pseudomonadati > Pseudomonadota > Gammaproteobacteria > Pseudomonadales > Pseudomonadaceae > Pseudomonas > Pseudomonas sp. Sample_21. Next base: position 27,587 of record NZ_RCNZ01000127.1, read on the forward strand.
ACCGATTCGGTGACCGGCGGATGGGACGGTGTCTGTGACATCAGCTGAAACTCCGATGAGAGCCGCTTGAGCGTCTGGATAAGAGGATGCCGCGCCACGGCTGTGGCGCGTCCGCTGGCAGTAAGGGGAGCACGCCCCCTCATGCCTCGGTTGCCGGCTGGCTAGTTCGACACGCGTCGGCTGTCGAGCACGCGATTGACGATCAGCTCACTCAACATGATCACCTGCTGCAACATCAGCAGTGATCGACGCTGTGGGTGATCAATCACGCCGCCGATTTCACGGGCCATGTCATTAGCCGCTGCCAGCGATTCACAGGCTTCGACGAGCAACGTTTCCTCATCCACCGTGGGATCGATGAGAAAGATCCTGCCCGGCTGGCGCTTGGGAATGGTGGTCTTGAGCGTCTGAGGGTCGAGGTAAAAGTTGATGGCGCGAGCGGCCGCATCTTTTATCCGCTGAGGTTCGAGCGCGGGGTCGTACGGAATTGAATCGTCTGCTGGCGGGTTTGGCGTTACTTTGAACATTGATGACACCTGTTTTTGAGAGACTGAGGGAGCCATCACTTTCGCTACCAAACGAAGGGTGATGGCCACGCGCAGGTTGGTAGACCGGTCAAAACAGTAAAACCCGGCGCCCACGGAGGAGCCCCACGCATGGCCACCATAAGGTCCAGTCTCAAAAAGAGACCGCAATCAAGGTGACGCCATACGACTGTTATGAAGACGGGCTACCAAACCCGATCACTTTTCAGTGACAGGGAAACGATAAAGCCGACTCCATAGCCGCACAAGCCGGCGGATTCTGAAGTACCCGTAGGCAGCGGCGCAAGGCGTTGTAGGTTTTTTGGAGTAACAGTTGGTGTAATTTAAACGTGATTGCCAAATCGCGTTTATGCCCTGCAGCGCCTGACTCATCTCATCTTTTTAGGATGTAGCAGATTCCAGATCTTGCGGCTGTCGCGTCGCGTTGTTGCAGGGGCGTATGAACGCAGGAAATGAGCAAAAAAGTTCGCCGTTCGGCCAAGAAAACGGGAGCTGAATGTCCGCGGGGGCCTTGATGAGTTGGCCGTTTGATGACCGATTATGAAAGGCGGCAGCTGCGCGCAGGTTAGTAGGCCGGCAGGAATTAGGGAGACCGGCGCGCCCGAAAGCGCCCTGCGCACAGCCACCAAACACGGAAGTGACCGTAAAGAGACGACTGCAAACCGACGATCAAACCTCGGACCTGCTCAATCCAGAGGCTTTCACACCAGCCCGCAATCGCCATAAAGGTCAGGCAGGGACAACCTGTTCAATCAGGAGGTTGAATCTTGACGCTACAGGTCGCCCTGCCTGGTCACATGGGCGGTGACAGGACATACGATACCGGTGAGCTGACAGATGCGCTGCCGGGGGATTCGGCCTTTTCTGTAGGCAATTGCACCGCAGACAGAAGCCTTGTGACGTTGCGCAGCAACACCAGGGAATATGGCGCACAAGCAAAGCCGAAACTGCTTACCAAGTTTTAAGGTTGGCCTTCGCAATCTTGGCAGTTAATGTGACCTACACAATGGGCGCCCGCCACCCGAACAGGGACGTCCGGCGCTTCACCGGGAATTATTATAAGCAAGACAAAGGAATTTCTCAGATGGAAGAAGAAATCACCCTTAAGCATGATGGGGTCACTTACACCGCTAGCTACACTGTGCTTGGGGATACGTTGACGGTCTACTTACCGAATGGTGAAGCGCGGTCGACAGAGTTGAGGGGCTTACCGGTTGAGTCGGCTGCGATGGTGCATCTGAAAAGTTATGCATGCTCACTTACGTCTAAAATCAGCTGACTAGTTTCAAATCATCGAAGAGCAATAACTTTTCCAAAGTCATGCATCGGTGTATCAAGCAGGCTATTTTGGAGCCATGGATTATGAAGGGGCCGCTTTGAATAAAACTCTAACGCCTGATGACACTCCGCCTTCGACCGCTAATGCAAAAGAGGAAATTCTCGAGGTTCTGCGAGATGCAAAGATACTCGCACGACGCTTTTACCAGCTTACCGGCAAGCCGTTAGGGATCACTGGTGAAGTTGCTGAATATGAAGCAGCGACGAAACTAGGTCTGACCTTGCATTGCGCCAGACAGGCCGGTTATGACGCAACTGAAATTCAAGGTGAACATTTAAGCAGAATCCAAATTAAAGGACGCTGCATCGCCGACCCAGCGAGGCTTGCCGGTAGGTTGGGCTCCATCGATTTGATGAAGCCTTTCGACGCGGTCTTGTTAGTACTCCTTGATTCTGAATTCAATGCCTATGCGATGTATCAAGCTGATCGTGACGTGGTAGTTTCTGCACTGATGAAGCCTGGATCTGTAGCGAGGAACGTGCGAGGCGCACTAGCCCTTAGACAATTTATTAGCATCAGTGCGCTACGATGGCATCGAGAGTAGTGGTTTTGGACACTGGAACTCACTGTGGGCCTAAGCTTAGCCCGCCCTTAGGATTTGCGGAGATTGGGTCACACATAAACGGGTAAGGGCGAATTATGTGCTGGCCATTGATATCTACATATTCAATGAGCAAGCGGCAATTATCGGCAAATCCGTAAATTTCTTTGAGCGGTATACTTCGCTGGTGCTCGACCGGCTTTGGAATAATATACCCAGTGGCTAAACCTCTGTAAGTATGACTTGGTTCCAACAGCTTGCCATCCAAATCGCTTTTCATAAGGTAGCTTGCTGAGTAACCTTCAGTTGTCTGGCCCTCGATTTTTACATTAGATAGAGTTGCAGCGCGGGAGCCCTCATTTGTAACCATAAACGCGACTTCACGGTTACTACCGTCAATGATCACGGACTGAATGATGGCAGTCTTTGGATCTGTAATCTTTTTTATGACCTCGGAAGAAAATATTGATGCAACCGTGAGGATCATGGTGAGCATAATCAAGGGGATTTTGATGAGGCGGCGCCAACCCTGCAGCACGGTGCAATGATGGCATCGCGTAGCGTTGATTTTTATCGATTCTTTGCACTCATCACATTGCTTCATTCAATTCACTTTACGGGGTAATGATGTTGGTTTTTAAAGCTTGGGTATTATTAAGTCTGCGGCATAGACCCTATCCACCAGGGCGTTTCTTCGTAATCGACCGTGCAACCATGGAGATGAAGCTGAAGCGGGGCAAAAAAAAACACCCGCTAGGGTGTTTTTTTCATATTGGCGGGGGAGTCTGCTCTTACCTATCTAACTATGCAGCGAACATTCCATCCTCTCTCAGCGGTTCTGCCGTCTTAACCCCCAGAGACTTGACGCCATTGCACTTGCACTTCAGGCTTACCTTCGTTTTCATATTCATTTTTTGCTCCTTTTCGTGGATGAACCTTGAATCGAGAACTCAATCTTCAAAACAGAGAAGATCAGGATGAAAACTAGCAGACCGCCTGAGAGGTCTCCGAATGCCCCACCTGCAAGCAGTAGAGCTGGTAAATCGTTGGATGGCCATAGGCTACCAGACTTTTTGGGAAATGCCAATAGCACTTTAAGCTATGGCTTCTCGATCGATACGACTTGCCTTTAGTGAAAAGTTTTCAGATGATGAGCTTGTAGCTCCCCATCCAAACATGAAAAGCGCCGAGGAATGCTTCGCTGAAGTTTGCCCAATAGCACTTGCATTGCGGAGTTGGATTCTCGCTCCTCTATTTGTTCAGGGCGAAATAAAGCTGGCGATCATAGCTCTGTATTGGCTTTACGATTCACATCCTAGACTGATGGTGGACGCCGCTTGTCGTTGAAAAAGATCTCGCTAACGATCGCAGCGAGACGTACTTGAGTTTGCATTGTGATTTATTTGGGGGCTTTTTAAAAAAACTTCAGCTAATAGTAATAATGTCTGATAGGTTTGGGGCTGCATTAATACAGCCTTTACATCAAAAGTCTCTCGCAATCATTAGCGAGTTTTATGAGAGGTTGTAATGGCGTTCTCGGCAAAAACTGCAAATATCATAGCTTATCGTTCAGGCTATATATGCAATAATCCGTTGTGCAATGTGCTTACAATTGGTCCTGCTGTAGCTGACCCTTTACTAAGTCTGAAAAAAGGTGAGGCCGCACATATTTTAGGCGAAAAAGAAGGCGCGCCGAGACATGAGGCAATTGGAGATGCGTTGCTTAATAGCGCAGAAAATGGCCTATGGCTTTGCGTTGGCTGTCACACACTCATAGATAAAAATAACGGCGTAGATTATAAAAAAGAAACTTTAATTGAATGGAAGGAGGCTCATGAAGAGCTTATTTCTGTGCTCCTTAGAACTCATCAGAGCCCTCTGCCGTTGGTGCGGCGCTTTAGTTCCAACTCAAAAATTGCTCAAGATATAGTAGATACTTTATCGCATCGAGGAGTGATGTTTCAATCGTATTCTGCAGAAAATCCAACCCATGTTATTGAGTCAATAAATCAGATCAAGTTGCGCCTAAGTAGGTGTTTACGACAGATTGATTTAGACAAAAACCTTAGAGATCTATGCGAGGATCTCATAAGTGAATGTCGTCGATTGCTAAATGATAACTCCAAAGATCATCTGGGCTTATTTTCCTATGTCGATGTCATTAGAATACGAGCCGGCAGAACTCTATATCGTTTAAAAAATGAATACGGCTGTGAAATTACTGGGCCTATAGCATCTATTGTTAGGCAGTAGCTTTTTAGAGCAACTAGATTCATTCCTTCCCGCTTGCTGACTTTGAGAGTTTTTGCCATGTCAATTTTTGTTAAAGCCATGCATCGTGATCGTTATCAAGAGGGCCTCATCCATAACACAAATAGCTATAACTATTCTAGATCCGCAGGCGTGACTAATAGGGAAGATAGTCGCCTCTTCGATCTAATAATATCAATATCTGAATCAACTGGTACAGGCTTTGGTTTGTTGGTTTCTTTCGCCATCAAGTCTCACCGGAAATTGTTGTCTGAATTGACTATAGACTTAATCCAGATAGGAAAGCCATTAGACCTTCTTCTGGCTGAAGAGTTAAAGCCGTCAGGAAAAATGGTAGAAGCGTCACAGCTGAAAAATTTAATGGATTTAGCTTCGCGCGCGGATCTTCAGGCTCCAAATGGTAAGATTTCCTGTCGTTTTTGGGAGCATCTTTATGAAGCTGTACGTTGCAGGGACTTTCAGGATAAGCCCAAACGACTCAAATCTTTTTTTGTGTTCAGGGATTTAGAACAGCATATTGGTACAGGACTAAGCACGAACTAGGTGAAGTCATATGTCAAGTTAAGATCTTGCAGTCTCGTGTCGAATTCGAAGCGGATATGACAATATTGGACTCGGTAGATGAAACATATAATTATGCCCAAGCGTGGCCAGAAATCACTCGATACTGGCGTCAGGAGCTGAGTGAAAACCCTAGAATAGAAGTTTTGATCCAGGGACGGTTTAAAATTCTTGCGATGTGCAACTGACGAGTAACATTCGTGGTTTTCAGCAAGTATACGATGTTAGGGGGGGCGGTGCAGTTTTACCGCCCAAGAGGGAAAAGAGTTGAGGTGCGATCCCAAGCCGAGTGCTTTTTTACCCATAAGAATATATGAGTTTTTAGCTCCTATAATTGCCCCACGTTTTTTCGATATCTGCTCAACTGATCCTCCCCACCCACCCGAAAAATATTCGCCAAATAATCCAGCAACACCACCTCTTCACCATTGATCATCTGCCGCACGTACGTCGCTGAAAACGGCGTCTCGTACTTGGTCGGATCCCGCGGCTTATGCGTGCCCAACTGGTACTCCTTCCCGGTGATGGTCATGGTCGTCACCAGCGGCACTTCGTTCACCAGCCCGCCGTTATTGAACACCTGCACGTTCGAGCGACACTGCAACTGCACGCTCTTGAACGGCGTGACGAGTTTTCGCGCCGCTTCGATGTAGAGGCTGTTCCAGGTGATCTTGCCTTCCAGCTTGTCGATGCCATCGGGCAGTTCGATCAACCCGACCATGCCCAACCCCTGAAAGTCGCTCATGACGGTTTTGATCGTGCCTAGGTCGATCTCTTCGCATTTGCCGAAGAAGCTGGCGCCGTCCAGGTAGAGGTTGGCATTGGAGATGCGGTGTGCGCTAAAGCCTGCCATTTACAGAGCCCCCAGGTTGACGAGGTAGTCGCCGGTGATTTCGGTTTCGAAGGTGCCGCGTTCGAACGGTGGCGGCACGCTGAGTTTGTAGTTGAACAATGCGTGCCCCTGCGCCAGTTGGGTGCTGAGGTTGCGCGCCGGGTCGTACCAGCATTCGCCGCCGAGCAAGGCGCCGTCGCCGATGAGTTTGCGCAGGAACAGGTTGACGCTTTCGGTGACGCTGGTGATCAGCGCGGTGGTGATCGGCTGGTCGACGAATTGCAACGCGCTGTAGCGGATGGATTCGTCGACGACGTCTTTGGTGCGGCGTACGTTTTCGAAGTTGCGCAGGTGGGTGACGCTGGGCCATGCGGCCGTGCGATTGCCCCACAGGCGCAGGCCGGTGCCGAAGGCGTTGAAGACGGTGGTGATACCGTTTTCGTTGAGCAAGTTGACTTCGCTGTTGGGGTCGTCGATGCGCGCGGTCAGTGGCCGCTCCAAACCGATGACGCCGAGCAGCGGCTGGTTGGAGCTGCTCCACCAATAGCCCAGATCATGGTCGACTTTGGCGCGCAGGCCGGCGGCGCGGATGGATAACGGCTGCAATCGTTCGCCGTTGCTGGGCGCGTCGTAGACCCTGACGTGCGGGTAGCACAGGCGCACGCGGTCACTGCTGGTGTTGAAGTTGATATGGCCGGCCGGCCCGCGCCCGGCGAGCACTTGCTGGACGGTGGCGCCGATCGGTGCATCGACGTAAGCGACGCCGCCGACCTGACCGGCCGCAACGGCCAGGGCAGCCGTGACCGCGCCCAAGGTGCTGAAGCCCGGTGCGATGAAGATTTTCGGGAAGAAGCCCAACTGGTTGTAGCTGTCTTGAAAGGCGCTGAGTCCCGTGCGCCGCCCCGCTGGGTTGAGGGCGCCGATAATGTCGGCCGGGGTGACTTTGCCCGGGTCGGTGTAGCTGTATTCGGCGTTGATGTGGGCATCGAGCGGGATGCTGCCGGTGGGCAGACGTGTGACCTGGCCGCTGTGCAGCGACACGGTGTAATCAATGCCAACCTGGTAGGTTGCTGCGCCATCGACGGGGGTGAGTTTCAGGCTTTGCAGGTCGCCATGTTGCAGTTGCAGCGTGTTGTTGTCGGCGAACGGTTTGAGCGATTCGGTGACGGTGCTGTAGTGAATGGCCGGGTTGAGCACGTTGACGACCAGCACGGTGCCGGCGCCAAAGTCATAGATGCCCTGCAAAGCTTCGGGGATGCTGTAGCCGGCCGTGTGCGGGCCGAACTGGGCGGCGTGGGTGTCGTTCAGGCACAGGGTCAAATCGTTGATAGGCCCGGCGGGCGCTGTACCGACCAAGGCGATGACGGCCGATTTGACGACGCGTATGGGGCGCGGGCCGCGTTCGACTTCGGTGGTTTCAATGCCGTGCAGGTAGTTGGCGGGCATGGGCGTCAGTCCTTGGCGAGGGATAGCGGCTTGGGCGTCTTGCCGGCCGGTCTGGATGGGGTGGGCAATGGTTGCAGGTGTTTGAGTGCCAACAGTACGCGGGTGTAGTCGTGGGCAGCGGGCAGCTCGACCGGTTGGCCGGGGTGCAGTTGCACGTCCAGCGTTTCACGGTGTTCATTCAGGCGCAGGGTCACGCTGCTGGGCGGCCCGGTGTAGAGGTAGCGGGACAGGTTCATGGGCAGCCCTCGTAGGCTTGCAGTTGGGCGGCGCGGGTGGCGTAGTCCTGGGCGTATTGCCAGACGCCGTTGCTGTGGCCGATGAAATGCTCGGCCAGCGGACGGCAGGCCTGGTCGGCGTGTGGCGGGCACCACCCGGTAAGGCTGGCGCGCAGGCGGTCGAGGTAGCTGATCACGCCATCGGCGCCGTTGAGCTGACGAAAGATCAACGTCAGGCGCAGCACCAGCTGACGCGCCTGGAAGACCGCACCCGTGCTCTCGCTGTGGCCGAACGTGGATTTGCCGTAGGCCAGCAACACGGCGCCGCGTGGGTGGTTGAGGCGGTAGAGCTGCGGATTTTCAGGGAAACGCTCGACCAGCAGCTGGGCGCCGAAGTCGGCTTGTAAGCGATCGAGCATGGCGTCCATCAGTTGTTCGGTTTGGCTGTTGGTTGATGCGCTCATCGGTAACCCGCCCAGAGCTGTGCGCTGAAGTGCGGCGGACGTGCGCGCACGCGGATCTCACCGGGCTCCGGCACGGCGTGCCCCGTCGGCAGGCCGAGGGTGACGACGCCGTCGCGGATGCTCTCGAGCAATTTGAGGGTGTCTTTGCGGGCACTGATAACGGCGTCGGGCAAGGCACCTTCGGGGCGGCGCTGGTAGAGCCAGTGGCGGGCCAAATAAATGACCGCATCGCGCAATACGGTGGGCACCGGATCGAGTGGCAGGTGGTAGCGGCCACGCAGGTAACCGTCGACCAGTTCTTCGGCCTGGCGGACGCTGCTGGCGATAACCTGTTCGTCGGGCTGGCGCGCGCCCGGGTCGTCGTTGGACAGCTGCGTCAGGGTCATCAACGGAATGGCGTTGCCGAGGTCTTCGCGGGTGCAATAGCGCATGGCTCAACCCGCCTTCAATTCGACCAGTGCTTCGGGGAACAAGCACAGGGCCAGCGGGTTGGCCTGGGCTTCGAGGTCCCAGCCTTTGCCCATCTTGCGCGGCTCGGCCTTGCTGTAGAACGGCTGGCCGAGGGTGTTGACGGTTTCGTTGTAGTTGGCGGGCGCGTTGAACAGACGGAAGACACCGCGCGCTACCGGAAAGACCTGGGCGACGTCGGCCGGGATAAAGCGCTGACCGCTGACGGTGACGTCGTATTCGATGAACTCAATGCCGCCGAAGGTGAAGCCCGAGCGCAGGTCGCCACCGAGCCGGTCTTGCGCTTCTTGATAGTGGGCGAAGGCTTCTTTGACTTTGGCGTGGTCGGTGAAGGCGTCGAACCAGTCCGGCCCGCAGAATGAGCGGAAGCCAGTAACCATGACGCCGCCGAGTTTGGATTCGGCGTGACGCTTGGCGTCGAGGCAGGCTTTGCGCACGTTGGTGCCGGCGCTGCTGAGGGCGACGGTGACGCTCTTTTGCTCGACGGCAAATTCATCGAACAGGTCGAACAGCACCGAGCCATCGGCGTCGAGCAGTTTGCCGCGCAGTGCGCCGACGCGCTGAAATTCACGGGTGGTTTCGATGCTGTTTTTGAGGTCTTGCAGGTGGTCGTTGATGACGGTGGCCATGGGTGCCGTGGCGCTCTCCTGACCGAAGGCGGCGATGCCCTGCAATTGGCTGGGCAGCAGCGGCCGGCTGATGGGCAGGTGCAGGGTTTCGAAGGTGCGGCGCTTGCGTTTGTTGCCTTTGACCGGCGCGGGATCGTCGTTGCGTGAGGTGTTGGGCACCAGGACCAAACGGCCTTCGCGCTCGTCGATGATGACGCTGGTGCTGGTGACACCTTTTTCGTCGAACAGGCCCATGGCGCCGACCTTGCCGGGAATGGCCGGGAGTTTGTTAACGGCGGCGGTCAGGTTGGCGACGGTGAAGAGGTCTTGCAGATTCATGGGGTGGCTCCGTTAAAGGGTGACGCGGGCGACGATGCCCAGGGCGTTGAGGTCGTCGAGGGCGGCGGTTTGTTGTGGCTCGGTGATGCCGGCCGGCCAGACCAGTTCTGCCCGCGCCACGACAGCACCCCGGGCGATGACCACGGCAGGCGCATCGCCGGCGCTCGCGTCGACGCGTTCGGCCAAGACAGCCACGGCTTTTTTCGCCGGCCCCGCACCGCTGGGGTCAAGGACCTGGTACTTGTAGGCAACCTTGGCGAGCACTTGGCCCAGGGCGTAATCACTGCCGCCCAGCAGCGTGACGCGGTCTTTGCTCCACCCGGGGCTGACTTGCACCAGCAGCAAGTCGCCGAGGTCTTTGGGCTGGTTGAAAGTGGCCATGGTCATTGCCCCCGCTGGGTGCGGGCTTCGGCATCGGCCAGCAACGGGTTGGTGCTTTGCGAGGCGGTCTGGCCGGCGCGCTGCAAGGTGGCGACCTCGCTGAAGCTGATGGCGCCGGTGAGGTCTTTGAACAGGCTTTTGAGGCCATCGCTCAACGGCTGACGCTGCTCACCCTCACCAAAGTGCAACGGCGTTGCACTGAGCTGCGCGGCATCGAGGGTGGCGATGACCACAGGCGCGTGCAGCGGCTTCATGCCGGCGGCAACGAGTTGCTCGGCGTAGGCGACGCTGGCGGTGTGGACGGCCTGCTGCACAGCAACACGTGCGGACTGGTCGCGTTGGGCGAGTTCGTTTTTTAGGCGCAGGTTCTCGGCCTGGAGGGTGTCTGTGTCGGGTGCGGTGATCGGCGGCGCTTGCGGAATAGGTTGAGGTGCCGGTGCTGGGGCGGCTGGCGCGCCTTCGCTGAAGTGGATGACGCCAGGCTCTGCTTCGGCGAGCTCGATCGGGCGCAGGCCTTTGACCGCCGGCGGCTGGGCACCGAGGAAGCCCACGTGGCGCAGGTAGTAGACGCCGGGCACGGGGTTGTTAGGCGCGGTTGGGTGGTAGAAGGACGCGGAGATCTTTTTGTAGCTGCCGGCGGCCAGTTGCTCGGCGAAGGTCGGATCGATTTGTTGCGGGGTGGCGATCAGGCCTTCGGCGGTTGCGCTGAGGGATTGGACCCAGCCGGCTGCGGGGGCGTCGTGTTTCGGGTGGCCGATGACTAAGGGCGCTTCGTGGAGGGTTGGATTGTAGGCGGCAACGGTGGCGGATAGGTCGGAGGCGGTGAAGTTTAGGGTGGTGCCGCAGGAGGCGGTATGGAGGCCGGGTTTGAAGATGTGGAGGGGGTTCATGGTTTAGCGCTGCGTTGGGGAGATATGCAGAGCTTGGGCTTGATGATGGGTTTGGGCTTTTAATCGGATTTATAGGGTGGACTGCGTGGATTGCTGAAGATGTGGCGGAAACTACGTACGCGTATGGCGGCCTGCTTGTTTATAAAGCATTTACCGCTGATGCCCCGCGCAACCTTGAGCGGTTGCGGGGAACACGGTGTTATGAGCCTTCACGGCCTGTTGTGATTAGCCTTCGCTCTCTTTTTCGCGGTGCCGGATTAGGTCTTCGAAACATCCAAAACGAAAACATCGATCAGTCCAACCAGTTCTGGTGGCAGCGTCTGTTGGATGCTCGCATTTAGTTCTTGCGCAGTATTTATAGTTGTATTTTTAAGACCGGCGACCTTTTCATGAGGGCCGAACCAGATCGCGAGGTAAATGCCCTGTTGCTCTGCGTCTGGGTGAATTGAGTAACGATCATAGAGTTGTGCACCTGCGGCCGTGTATAGCTCTTTATGCCACTGCCCCTTTACCTCGACCACCAGCAATCTTCTTTTACCGCCAATGAATTTGGCGGCAGTAAAATCGCTGCGGTTTTCACTTTTCATCTGGTGCTCCGACGTAATCGTGATGCCTTGTGCCTTGAGCGTTAAATCCAGACGTTCGGCAATGACTTCGGTGGCTTTGACTTCGCCCAAGCGCACGTCGCCGTTATAAAACCGGTCTGCGGGGTTGAACTCCCCACCGTCTATGGCTTTCTGAAAGTCCTGAAGTTCTTGGAGGACGAGTTGGCGCAAACCCTCCACGTTCACGACTGCATCGCGATCAAGTCGATTTACAATCTCGCTTGGTGTGGGTGGCTCGAAATCTCTGAGAGCTTTTTGCCTGATTTTTCCAGCTAGCAAGCTTTTTAGGTCGCCGCACATGTCAACAAAACGCGTATCTGCCAAAAGCCGTTTTAAGACTATAATTGATTCGTCGATATCACATGCATATAGCATCCCAATCATATCAGTTAAGAAACGATATGCCACTTCGTCTTTCGGGCTTTCTGAGCCCCAACTACTCGGCAGATGGACCTTAGGCCACTTATCAATAAAGCCATCAAGGATGGTTTCAATTTTGGTTGCGGTGAGTACAGGCCAGGCTGAGTGATCGCTTCGATTAAAGCGACCGGAATGAGCATTAAGTGTGAACACATTGTCTTTATCAGACTTCAACCAATTCCAATATTGATTTGGGGTTTCTTCAATAAAATAAAATGCACGAACCAACCAGAATATGCGCTTTTGCTCAAGGTCTTCATCGGTCGTGAGCGTCGGCCAGTCGAGCATAAAACCCGCACATTTTTTTGAAATTATTTCGATAAGAGCGCGACGATCACCAAACTCAGCGGCAACTTCAAAAAGCGTGTCCATCGGATCGATAGCTAAGTCAGCAAATCGCCCGAGCCATTCTATCGAAAGATCTGCTCTTAAATGACTGAAAATTTCGTCGCGGCGCAAAAGCCACACATCTGGGTGCTTGCAGGCTTTCTGAGCCAGTTGCGGCTCCAAGTACTCGCGTAAGTAGCTCTCAGCACTCGTTCCCGCAACAAAAATTAGCCTGTCGATTTCAGCCTTTAGCGCATTCCGATCCTCCTCGATAACCGAGCTGTAGTGGCGATCAATACTGGTTCGTAGTGCGGTTAACAAGCGGATATCTACGCTCTCTAGGCTCCCTTCACTGCGCATGATCTCTAGGCATGCCGCTAACAAAACCATTTCAGCGTGTAGAATTTTCCCCGAACATTGTAACTCTGCAAATTTTGCTAATTCAGGAATCAATGAATCAATGAATCCAAGGCAATTTCTGAGGGCGGTTCGGACGAGCTTCTCGTCACCTACGCTTTCCTCAATTTGCTCTGGTCGCGTTAGAGTTAGTTGGGCGAAGTGAAACAGGCTCTGCCAATCGCAACCGCTTTGAATGAGCGCTTGATTGTCTTGGTAATATTGGATGCGCGCGGCACGCCGTTCATCTCGTTGCCGCTGTCTACGTTTGACTTTGCGATTCAGTCGCGGAAATCGAGCTTTATCAGAAATTTGCTTATATGCTCTGTTGGATCTTACCCATTCCTTCATAAACAGGGGCTTCTCCAACGCTTGTTCACGCATGTGTCGCCTTAGGGGATCCGACCCTCGCTCCGTTTTATAGCGATAACGTTGATGTGCAGCCATAAAGGATGCCCAAAGTGATGTATTGTCGCTGGAAAATGCCAGATCAATAATGAATTCGAGATCACGATATTGGAGTTGCAAGCCTGAATGAGAGTACATCTCAAAATTTTCTATTCTTGTCTCGAATATCACGTCTCTGTCGATCAAGTCTCCAAAAACATGAGCTATGATTCCTTGTCGTAGGGCATCATCACTTTGGAGTGTCCTCACTGCAGCACTATGGCTGGCCACTTGATGATGAGGAAAATTTAGATTCTTAAGCCACTGCCAAACGCGCGGAGGATCGAAAGGCGCAGAAGCTAATTCGAAATAACTATCAAGCATTAAGCCAATTATTTTGCTTATGGCGTCTCGACAGCTGCATTCGTAACGCTCTTTACCGCAAGTGCAAATTGCTGAGAGAGATAGTTCATCAAGTAACAGCTCAATTAAGCTTGGATCTAATATTTCAATTAGCTTTCTGATGAAATAGCTCGTACCAACTGTTCGCGCCAGTTGATCTATCGGCACGGGGTAAAGCTTCTTACACGCTTTAAAGAAATTCGACAAGTAAGTAGCCCCAAAAATATCCGGGCCCAGCGTCGTTATAATATTCGTTGCGACTTTTAAGGACGCGCTAGTAGCCTCCGTTGTTAGGATATCAATATCTGGATGATGATCATAATTATTCAGTTCAAGCAAACAGCTACTGGCGAGTAGGCGGGTATGTTCGCTTTGGTCAGACGTCAAGACGAGCTGACGCAGTTCATCTGTCAGATGTTCTGTTGCCGGTGACCCCACCAGTAATTCGAGGACCAGATCGCGCAAATGCCCGTCGAGACCTGGAGCAAGAAGAGGCTTAATTTCTTTCAGGACATCTTCGGTAAAAAAGCCAGCTGCACTGAACCGACGCCACGAGTCACCCCGTCGAAAATAAGGATCTCTCGTTTCAACTTCTTTTAAGCACTGTATGAGCAGGCGCTTCGAGGAGTGATGAAGTTGAGACGGGTCACCGTTCGCGAGCACTGCGTAGGGATCAAGTTCAATCGCTGTCTCCTGAATAGACCTGTTGCCTAGCGCGGCTAACCATCCCAGCAGACCCCTGAGTTCGTCCCGGACTGTGGAGTTAGGTGCAATGATGGGTAAGCATTTGTGAATCGTCAGATGGTCAGACGGATCAGCTATGCGCTTGGCCAAGTAATCCGCGGCACAGTATTCAGCGACAATCTTGTGAACCGGGCGATGCTGATCTGCGGTGTCCCCAGGTTTGAAAAGCCGTGTTGCCAGGATGCCTTCAGCTGCGGTTGGGCTCTCAAACAAGGACGTAAGCAGTGGGTAGATTCGGTCCGCCGTTGCTTCGCTCGTTCCGATACCTTCTGCCCCTGACAGCAGAAGCTTGGCGAACACCTCAGACGACAAATCAATTTTTTGTGTGATCGAAAGGGGCTGGCTGGCCCTTGATACCGTGGCATTGGCCTCCTTCGCCAAACGTTCGACTGCTTGGGAGAATATATTTCTCTTGTCGGTGAATCGACTACCGCTCTCTATGTACGCGTCTGCAAACATTTTCAAGAACTGGGGATTGGGCAGGAGCGCGGCCAAGTCAAATCTTTCCACTTCCGCTTGGAACGCTGCGAAGTCTTGACCTGGAGCATGGTGATGAAACACTTGTTCCTGTTCCGCTTCCTCAAACTCAACCAGCCTTACCACGAGCGGTGAGAACCCAAGATACTCCTCGAATGCACTGGTGGCCGCGGTGCCCCATTCGCTGGATCTGCTCGAAATTATCACGCACGTCGGCCTAGCTTTACTGGCATTGGCCAAGAGATCGTGGATGCCTGTTTGATCGATTTTTGCCAGCTCGTCAAAAGCATCGATTACAAGCGCAGAGCCTTCTACATCGGTGCCTACTCGTTTGAATTTATTTGCGGTAACGACAGAGGTGCCCAATTTCTGAGCCAAGCTCCCCATGAGCTCAGTTTTTCCACCACCGGGCTCAGCCAAGACAACGACGTAATTCGAAGCAGCCAATAACGCTTCTTCACTGTAGGTTCGGTCTTGGTTGGTAAGTCTGCGCGGGAGATAGAGATTAGAACTCATAGTGAGAAATTCTTGCTGTTGTGTGTAGAGAGCACCAAAATTACGGCGCCAGTTATTTGTGAGCTGCAGAGAAATCTGACACATCCTCAGACGATATTAGCTCTTTTCGTCTAGGTGTGGGTTCATGGCGTAAAATTTAGTTGGAGTAGTGGCGTTCTTAATAAGGATTTAAGATAAAGTGGCGAGATAAGTAGTGAAGCTGCATTGGCAACATATCTCTGCCGACATAAAAACAATTAAAAATAGCTTCTGCACTTAGCAAACAAACTTTCTGTGCTGGCGCGATGGATGCACTTTAACTATCGAGAAACCGAAGCATAGCTAGCTTCGCAACGTATCCAAACCTATATCAAAATTCTCTACCAATCGTCAGCTCGGCTTAACTGTTAAGTAAAAGAGACACTTTCCATTGCTGGTGTATCTTCAACGCTTCACTCCTTCTTTATTAATCAAGCATTTAATGTCTGTCGACACCACGGACGAATGCGAACTATCCATTATAACGAAAAAATATAGCGATTTCGGAAGCGTGCTGCTGAGTTGGATCCATACTAATGCCCGCAACATCTGACTGTTACGATTCGGTAATTCAAATAAAAAAGGAGCACTCATGGAACTTTCACAAGAAGCAATTAACCAGATTGACAAAGAAATGAAGGCTGCAATAGATAGTCAAGGCGACATGCTGCCTGCGGACATTAGCGCAGAGTCACTTTGCAATAATAAGGAGCTTATCCTTGGATTTCTCCAGACGCTGACCGGCCTCATTCCAAGTGTATTCGGAAAGCTAGCTGGCCAAGGTGTTCTGATGGCTGCAAAAGCTTGGTTTAAACACAAAGGCTGCTGAATAGGACGGCCGCATTTTGCGGCCCGTCTTGCAGCTCTCGAGCGGTCGTTCATGCTTTAAGGAGCAATTATCCATGATCAGAGACTCCCAGTACGGCCTCGGCTTTTCTGAAAAGCAGGTCGTCATTCAAACCGATATAGTGCTGGACGAAAAGCAAAAAAATTCTATCGATAATCGTAAGGTGTTTGACTTCGGAACCTCTCAAACCTTTGATGTATTAGAAAAAGTTGATTGGGGTTTTGATGCAGACCATCTGACTATTCGTGATGTAGAAAATATAAAAAACGATCCTAAGACTCTTGCTATCGCGCCAGTCATGCCAATGCAACTTATCGGTCCACTCGACATCCCGGCTCTGGATGAGGTATTGACAAGAAATTCTGTGGCTTGGGGAGTTACAGCTGTTGGTGCAATTGGTTCAGCTTACTCTGGAAAAGGCGTAACCATTGCGATACTCGACACTGGTATTGACTTGGATCACCCGGCGTTCCATGGGATTGAATTCGTCGTTAGAAATTTTACCGAAGACGGTGCTGAGGATGACGTTACCGATGCAAATGGCCATGGCACGCATTGCGCGGGCACTATTTGTGGACGGGACGGTGAGTATGGCCGTATAGGCGTGGCGACGGGGATCGATAGAGTGTTGATTGCGAAAGTCATAGGCGTTCGAGGTGGTGATAGCGAGCAGGTCGTAAATGCAATCCAATGGGCTGCCGAGCAAGGGGCAGATATTATCTCCATGTCATTAGGGATTGATTATCCTGGAAAAGTTAAGCAGTTGGAAAAAGTGCTTCCAATCGAGTTGGCAGTCTCTCGTGCACTAGAGGGTTATCGCGCAAATGTGATTCTGTTTGATCGACTTGCTTCTTTGATGCGAAGCAGGAAAATCCTTATCGTGGCCGCAGCCGGAAATGAAAGCAGAAAAGATGTTAATCCGGAATTTGAGGTCGGCGTCAGCCCACCGGCAGTTGCTGAAGGGATTGTTTCTGTCGCTGCACTCACGCAGACCAGCGATGGACCACACTTCGACATCGCCTCATTCTCAAATGTGGGCTCCAACGTTGCCGCACCGGGTGTGGGTATTCTTTCTGCAAAAGTTGGCGGTGGTGTCAAAAAACTCAGCGGTACTAGCATGGCGACTCCCCACGTAGCCGGAGTGGCGGCACTTTGGATCGAGGAGTTGAGAAGCAAGGGTGGGTATAATTATTCCGCTCTCATCGGCCGGTTGGTGGGGAATGCGGCCAATAATGTTTTCGTGCCTGGTTTCGACTTACTCGATGTCGGAACAGGGCTCGTCAAGGCTCCTTGACGACAGAGTGTTCGCTGGTTGGATAGCTGCCGAGCTTTTTGTGTGTAAAGAGCATGCGAGGGTTCTAAACTTTAATGAGGCGCCCACTTTGAATGCCGCCGAGAAAGCGTAGGTGCTGTTTAATAAGTTACTGGCGCGTTGCAGCCTGAAGATGGTTCAGCGCATGTTCGAGGATGGAACGATCGGTTTCGGCTTGAAGCAAGCCTGAGGCATCCATAGGTAAATAGGGCCTAGCTGGGACGTCCCCCCATAGGTTTGGAAAACTCGCCTGCTCGCCTCCGAATTGCATCATCGCCGCATACGGTTTGTTACTGCCCACGACGGCCGAACTGTCGGTCGCATGCGTGACGATCGACGCCGCCAACCCTCCCGCGCTGACCTGCAGCATCTGTCCCGGCCAATGCCCCTGTTTTGCCCGCCGCTCGATGGTGACGTCGGAGAGTTCGGGCCATTCGGGGCGGCCTTCATGTTCGAAATTTTCTTCGGTTTGGCTGGCGAGTTCGGCGGCAATGGCTTGCATCAGCGGGGTGAGGTCGCCGATGTCGTCTTCGATTTGGTCGAGGGTTTGTTGTAAGCGTTGGTGATTTAGTTCGATGGTGAGCATGGGGGGCCTGTGTTTTGGGCAATGGTCCGCTTTCGCGAACAGGCTCGCTCCCACAGAGGCTTTGGGGCGGGTCAGTTGGTCATGTGTGGGGCGGTGGCTTGCTTTAGGGCTTGATGTGGCCTGTGCCGGGTGCGTGGTTGAAGCCTGGGTCTGGGTGAAATGTGAATTCATGGCCTTGGGCGTTGGTCAGGCGGATGCCGGTGACGGTGGCGGTTCGGGTTTCGCCGGTGTGTTTATCGATGCCAGTTTTCAAGGTTTGGGTGAAGGTTTTGCCGTGGCTGGTCTGGATGGTGAGGCCTCGGCGTTGGACGGCGGCTGCGGTCAGGGCGATGACACGGCAGCGGCAGTTGAAGCCGTTGGGTGGGTAGATGGTTTGCCAGATGGGGTCGTCGTGGCGGAAGACCTGCCCGTGCATGGCGCGGTGGCTGGGGCGGGTTTTGCTGTCGAGGATGGAGACGAGCATCCAGTACGGGTGGGTGGCAGTGGCAGCTTGCATGCTGGTTTTGCGGCCAGCCATGTAGGCGCTTTGCAGGTTGGTTTGGTAGATGGTTTTGAGGCGGCGCGGGCTGCCGAGTTGGACGGGTTGGGCAGTGCCGTCTGCTGCGACGATGATTTGTTTGCCCCACCAGCCTTGGGCTTGCAGGATGGGTGTGAGGTTGGCGGTAAATTGTTTGAGGGTCTGGCCTTGTTGCAGGGCTGTTTCCAGGGCGGCGCGGATGTCGGAGAGCAGGTCCAGGCGCATGGCTTTGGCGACGGTGAAGGCTTGGCGGTGGGCCTGGTCGAGCAGGTCTTGCCAATGCCAGGTGATGGTGTAGCCCTTGCCGTGCAGGTAGGCGATGGCGTTGGCGGGTTCGAGGCCGAAGATGGCTTGCAGGTGGCTGGGGTTGAGGGTGTGTTTGGCCATGTCAGTCTTCCCGGTCGGCGGTGGCGCTGAGGTGGCCCCAGGTGTTGGCGATGAAGATGAGCCGGGCCAAGTGTTGTTCCAACGCTTGGGTGTCCATGTGGGGGTTGGCCTCGGCTAGCTGTCCGAGCGCGTCGGCGTCGGTCGGGCTGTGCTCAAGCGCAGCGATTAACGGCGCGATGGCGTGTTGGCTGTGTTGGTGGAGGACGTTGGCTGGCAGACCATTGATGGCTTGGTCGAGGGCGTGCTGGTCGAGTGCGGAATGACTTTGGTACTCGCTGAATGCGGGCGAGCCGGTGCCGGTCGGCGTGTTTTGCAGGTCGCCTTCTTGCAGGTTGTAGGTGCGTTGCCAGTAGGCGTTGGTGAATTGGACGCCGGATTCGGTGAGGGCTTTGTCGCGCTGGGCGAGGCTTTTGTCGATGTCTTCTTGTTGCCACAGCTGATAGTTCGGCGCGGCGACTTGGGGGCCGAAGTTGAGGTCGACGACGTGACGAATACAGGCGTTGAGCGCGGCGGCGACGATGCCGGCGTCGCCGTCGCGGATGTCGTGGGTGACTTCGGCGCCAGCAGTGGCGCTGGCGCGGTTGCTGTCTTTTTCGGTGGTCTGGTTCTGGCCGAGCATGGCGACGTTGATTTCGCTGCGACAGTATTCGAGCAGTTGGCGGTAGACGTCGGCGCTGCCGGCTTTGCCGGCGGCTTCGATGATTTGCACGCTGGCATCATCCGGGATCGCAGCGACGGCGTCTTGGACCATGGCTTCGAGGCTGTCGAGTAGCAGGTCGGTTTCTTCATCGTTGGCGCCGCGCGGGTGTTTGCCGATGACCCAGGGGCTGCCGTATTTTTCGGTGAATTGAACCCAGAATTTCAGGCCGCCGCGCATGAAGGTCGCCGGCCAGAAGCACATGCTCAGGTCCGGGAAGCCATAGGGGTTGGCGTAGGTGGCGTCTTGGCGGGCAACAATGAAGCGTTGCGGGTTGCAGGCTTCGCCATCGTTGCCTGCGTCTTTGGCACGAAAGCGCAGTGCGTTATCTGGATCGTAGAAAAACCATTCGGCCGGTTTGCCGAGCAGGTCTTGCGGCACCAGGTATTGGCCCACGGGCTGCCACAGCAGTTCGACCGGTTGGTAGCCATACAACGGCGCGTCGAGCAGTTCGCGCAGGATGCGATCGAGGTCGAGGTCGGCAAGCCAGTCGCAGACGAAGCGCTCGACTTTTGCTGGTGCGTCCGCGCGCTTCAGCCCGCGTTCCAGTGAAAGGACGGCGGCTTTGCGGCGGCGGATGTTGCCGCCGACCAGGGCGCTGCTACGCAGGTCACGGTAGATCTGAATGTCTTTGCCTTGGGCTTTGAGGATGGGGTCAGGGTTTGGCAGGTGGCGGCTGAAGCCGCCGGGTTCGATGCGCCCGCGGGTGGCGATGTGGCGGTTGAGCGCCGGACGGCGCTGGGTGTCGGTGAAGTTGACGAATTCGGTGGGGCTGACCCACAGGCCTGGGCTGTTCATGCGTACCCTTGGGTGATGTGTTGGCCCTGACGTGGGCGGCGGGATTTGACGCTGACGGGGCCGGCGCTGACTTCAAGTGTGGCGAAGTGGGCCAAGGCACCGGCGCCGGCGAAGTCGCCGTGGCGGTAGAGGTCAGGGTCTTTGAGATCTTGTTGCCGGGCTTTGGCAATCATGGGGATGCCGTCGACGGTTTCGATGGCGCGGATGTCCTGGTGCAACGAGTCGTCACGCGGCAGCGTGACGCTGGCGTCTTCGAAGAGTTGGACGAATTTGGGCATCCAGGCGCCGTACCAGGCGCGGCTGATTTTGACTTGGTGGATGCGGTTGTGGCCGAAGGCGTCGGCGGTGTCTTCGGCGAGAGTTTCGCCATTGCCGGTGGCATCGAGTGCGGCGCCGATGAAACGCGGCAGGCCGCGCAGGATGTGAAAGAGAATCTGCTTTTGTTGGCGAGTGGGCACTTTGTGCAGTTCGACGACAAAGGGCACGTCGCGGTGCCGGCGCTGGTCGACGGACATCGGGCAGATGATGGAAAAATCGCGGTGCCGCGCGTAGTCCATGCCGAGGAAGTGGCGTAGTTCTGGCGCATGGGTCTGGCGCATGACGGGCACCAAGTGGCGTTCTATCCAGTCGGTGACGTAGGCCTCACGGCGATGCACGGGTTGTTGGCTGAAGGCGTCGTCGAGGGCCAAGCGCAGGACGCTGCGACCCGCGCGCATGGCTTCGTCGATCCACACGCCGGGGATGCATACGCCGTTGCCGTCGCGCGGAATGGCGTCGAGTTCTTCGCGCATTTGCGCTTTGCGCGGGCCGTAGGCGTGGCGGATTTTTTTGTACCAGGCCTCTTTGCCTTCGGCCGTGGGTTGCTCCCCCGCCATGTAGCAGACGCGCTCATAGAGGCCATTGGCGACGGCGTCGTCGAAGGTGGCGCGGTAGACCTTGGCGCTGTCGCCGTAGCGCTGGTCGCGGATGTCGCTGACCATTTGGTTGAAGGCGTTGGCTTTGCCGTTGTGGGTGCTGATGATGACGATGCGCCCGCCCCAGATGAGCAGCGCGGTGGCGGCGTCGAGCACGGCGGAGACGTTACGGTGGAAAGCGGCTTCATCGATGATGACTTTACCTTGCAGGCCACGCACGCCGGCGGGGTTGCTGGAGAGCGCGACGATTTTGAAGCCTGAGGCGTAGCGGATGCGGTAGGCGTTGATGTGCCGGGTGTGGCCGCTGTCGTCCTGATCTTCGAATAAAAATTCTTCGATGTGGCTGACGCCGGACGCTTGGGCTTGGGCCATGACGCGGCTGAATTTGGCGCAGTAGCCGATGAATTCGAGGCCCTTTTCTTTGGTGTCGCCGATGTAGAAGCAGTCCATGCCGCCGGCGGTTTTTTGTGAGGCGGCGGTGATGACGCTGTCGAGGGCTTCGGCGAAGGTGATGCCGGTGCGCCGGCCTTTCTCACACAGTTTGATTTGCGCGTCGATGGCCAGCCATTGGCTTTGGTGGGCCATGAGCAGGCCTTCGGCTTGCGGATGATAGTCGGCGGGGATCTGCCGAACGCTGGGCGGCAGTTCGTCCCATTCGATGACGCGCAAAGTGCTGGCGGCCGGTTTCATGCTTTGACGCCGAGGAAGGTTTGGCGCCAGTACTGGGCCTGGTCTTCGCTCATGCCTTGGGTTTTGACGGCGTGGTCGAGGGCGGCGGCTTGTTCTTGCAGCAGGCGTTCGCGGGCGGCGGTTTCTAGGGTTTGGCGCTCTTTGACGCTGAGCGTGCGCGCTTCCATGGTGGCTTTGGCGGCGCGGGCCAAGGCGGAGATTTCGGCGATGGTGACGTCGTCTTTTTCGTGGGCGCCAATGGCGGCCTGATAGGTCAGGGTCGAGATGGCTTCGACGAGCAGAACGCCGGTTTTGTCGGTGGCGTCTTCGCCAAAGGCACCGACGAAGGCTTCGGCCATTTCGCGTTGTTGGCGGGCTTTGTCGGTGAGTTGGTCGAAGCCGACTTTGAAGCGTCCCAGGGCGCTGCGGCTGGGGGGCTTTTGGCTGGGGTAGCGAGCCTGGATGTCGGCGAGCATGGCGTCGAGGGTGAGGCGGTCTTCGCGCAGCAGTTTGTGCAGGTAGGCTTTGACGTCGGCCGGCAGGCGGTTGATGGTGGATTTGCCGGCCATGGTCAGGCTCCGGGCCGTTGGATGCCGGGCACGCGGGCGCGGCCGGCGGCGATGTCTTGGCCGCGTTCGGTGAGGGTGGCGACGAGGACGGGGCCGACTTCGCTGAGGCTGACGGCGTTTTGTTCGGCGAGCCATTGCAGTTCGGTTTTGGTCTGGTCGCGGCTGGTGCTGTGGCCGTAGTGGTCCAGGGCGGTGTTGAGGACGGAGCTGTTGGCGCGGTAGCCGGGCATGTCGGCGAGCAGGCGCAGGATGACGAGACGGATGTCGTGCCGCAGGTAGTCGGTGTAGGCAGTCATGGCTTTTCTCGCAGCAGGTAGTCGTTGATGCGGTCCAGGGCGCGGGCCAATGGGCTGAGGGCGTCTTTGACGCCGGTGAGTTCGGCGCGGATGGCTTTCATGTCACCAAGCAGGTCGGCGATGGCGCTTTGGTCTGGAAGGTGGCGTACGTGTTCTTCGAGGGCGACGATGCGGGTGCGCAGGTCATGTAGTTGTTGGGCGCTGGCGGCTTGGCGTTTGGCGATCCAGGTGTAGAGGCTAAGGACGGTGAGGACCAGCCATTGGACGATTTGGCCGAGGGTGTTGAGGTCATCGAGGGTCATGAGGTGCCCCGGCGGGTGTCGGGGGTGTTGCGCGGGGTTTGGGGGTGCATAGGGTTGCCTCCGGTCGCGGCGCCCCGGGGTTTGCGGGGGCCAGAAATACACACGCCGCTATGGTGGGCGGCGTGGGTTTGGAGGGCTTTTAAATGGGGTTAGGGAGCGGTTGGCGACGTATTGTTGGCTTTCGGGTTTTGTATGTCGCTTTCGCAGAAATCAAAGAACTGAGCTACGAGAGTTTGAATTGGGCCGATTTTAGGTAATTCCTCCTTAGTAAACCCCATCGCTCGCATGGTTTCGTTGTGGCAGATGGCATTCAAGACGTGGAGGACGGGAGGCTCTTCTGCTTCGATGGACAACCGTCTGCCTGCGACGTCAAGCAAACGCTCTTCCGATTCCGCACCGAGCATTAGCTTTTCTAACTCCACATATTTGCGCATAAAGTCTGTGTGGTCCCTCGCGCGGGAAGCGCTGCTAAGCACCAAATTTATGGAAGCAAAAACGGTTACAAGGCCAGAGGCAATGAGCGCAATCTCCTTTGAATTCTCTTGGAGCGTGCCATAAACCGCAACGGAGCCAAAAATCAATGACAGCATGTTAGAAATTTTATCTAACCGGTCAAAAAATGAACGGCGTCGCTGGTGATATCGGATGGAGCGACGCACGCTAAAAAGCGCTGCATACCAACGGTCGGCTAAGGCTTCCGTTGTCGTCTCCATCGTCACTTTCCCCTACCCGGGCGCTTTGGCGGAGTGAGTGTGTCTACCACGTCAGAATTTCCCCTTCTTCTTTTGTCATCGGAGCTTCGACTCGACCCGCTTTCATCTGACTTGTTGGTGTTGCCACGACCCTGATCTTTAGGTTTGTCATGAATGCCACTCTTTTCCTTGCTCACTGGATGACTCCTTTCTTGGTTTAGTGTTGAGGCGAGTTTGACTGTAGGTGATTGCCAGGAAATATGTATCTATTTCCTGAGGCCGAAACGAGTTTTTGATGCTCATTCCGCTGCGACGAGCATGAGCGCGAGACAACCGAACGCACCGGTGGCGATCAGCGCATAAGTTTTAAGGGCTTCGGGCAGGTGATCTTTCATCGAGAAGGTAATGGCGGCGATGCTGATGCAGGCGATGCCGGTTTTTAGCAGGCGTCGGTTGTGGTGGTATTGGCGGATGAGCGCTGTTTGTTGGGCGGCGAGTTGATCGCAGTTGATGCAGTGGGTTGGCTGGGCGCATTCGCTGGGTGGCGGTGGGTGTTTGGGGGGGTGGCTGTCGAGGCTGGGGTGGCCGGGGTGGATGTGGCCTCGGTTGCCTTTGATTTTGATGGTGAGTTGATGATCTTTTCCGTCCGTGGGGAGGTGTTGTATTTGTTCTGAAAGCCTGGCTGACAGTTTGCTGACCAGGTCTTCGTCCTCGCTTGGCATAGCTTTCCTTTTTCTATTTCAGCGATTGATGACCAACTTGAGGATGCGCTCGACGCGCGGTTGGTCGAATTGTTGTTCTTGGCCGAGGGCGTTGTAGATCTCGGCGGCCACTTCGGCCAGCTTTTTGGCGGGCCAGCGCCGGCCGGCCTGTTTGGCGGCGGCTTCGAGCATTTCGATGATGCGCCCCAGTTTTTCCCCGTCGATGGGCGCCCAGGCCGTTGCCGCCGGGTTGGGCACGAGGATTTTTTGCCCGGTGATGATGAAGTACAGGTCGGCGCCGGCTTGGCCGATGGCGGCCATGTAGTTGGTGTCGGGCACGCGTCCGCCTGCTTCGTAGAGCACTTGGGTTTTTTTGGTGACGCCGGCCAGGGCTGCGAAGTCGGTCTGGTTGAGGCCTAGTCGTGTCCGCTCGGCGCGTAGCCGCTCACAAAAGGAAACCATTCGGTTACCTAAATCCTTTTACTTGGAAACCGTTCGGTTCCATCATTAAACCACACCGTCCAACGACGAACGGCTACTTAGTCGGCACCAAGGCGGGTGCCGTTACCCCGGAGGGATTTTATGACGCTACGTACTGCTGATGAGGCCAGAGCTGAGCTTAAGGCTAAGGGTATTTCGATTACTCAGTGGGCGATCGCGAATCGCTTTTCGCCCAACCTGGTGTTCGAGGTGTTGGGTGGGCGCAAGAAGTGTGTGCGCGGTCAGGCGCATGAGATTGCTATCAAGTTGGGCCTTAAGGCCGGTGAGATTTGTGTCGACCCGGCGGCGGCTCTTGAGTCCTCGCGTTTCGTGGCGTGAGGTGCTGGATGACTGCGCATTTCGGTTGTGTGGAATCTACCGCTTTTAAACATTTGTTGAGACTGCGTGCAGACGAAAAAAAGAACTTTCCTACAAAAATCACACTATTTGCCACTTTTTTGCGCCCGCCCGCTCGCTCGCCCAATGGGCGGAGGCTGCTGGGTCTGGTTTTAAGCGGCGCCCATCTACCCGGTTTTGTTGTGCGATTTGTGTCGGGGCAGATCGGCGCGGGTTCGTGGGTGCGATCGTGAGCCGGCCGATGTCGGCGTCGGTTCGGGTGTTGCGCGTGTTGAAGGCGCTGAAGGGCCACACGGTGACCGGGCTGAGTAACTCGGAGTTGGCGGCTTTAACCCACGACAGTCCGAGCAATATTACCCGGGCGATGCAGACGCTGATTGAGGAAGGGTTGGCACTGAAGCTGGATAACGGCCGCTTTGCTCATTCGGTGGGTGTGTTGCAGATCGCGCAGGCGCATGCCGAGCACATGGCGCGGTTGACGGGACGGATGCAGGAAATCAATCAGCGTATTGCTGCTGGATCGAGGATTTAAGGAGGTTGTATGGCACGGAGCAAGGGTAGTTGCGCGCAGGCGCTGGAGTTGCCGGCGCTGGATGGTGAGCGGCTGACGGCGGATCAGAATGCGATGGCGTCGTTGCAGGCAGTGCACGGCGCTGAGCGTGATGTGGTGAATCAGTTGTTGGGCCAGTCGCAGATGGCGGGTGCGCTGGAGGCGTTTTCCCGCACGGTGCGGATTTCGAAGTTGGCGTTTGTGAAGGAAAACAAGCTGTACCGGGCGTTGGCGGGCACTAAAAGTCCGCACGGTGCGCAGGTGTTGAGCGGCACGTGGGAGGACTTTTGCGGGTTGTTGGGCCGCTCGGTGGATCAGGTGGACCGCGATATTGCGAATGTGCGGGCCTTCGGTGAGGAGGCGCTTGAGTCGATGTCGCGCATGGGGATTGGTTATCGCGAGTTGCGCCAGTACCGCCAGTTGCCGCAGGACCAGCAGGCGGCGCTGGTTGAGGTGGCCAAGGCTGGCGACAAGGAGGCGTTTGTTGAGTTGGCTGAAGACATTATTGCCCGGCATGCGCAAGAGAAAGCGGCCCTGGGACGACGCCTTGAAGAGACGACGGCGGATTATTCAGCGCAAAGCGAGTTGATGGCGAAGAAGTCTTCGGAGCTGGATGACGCACGCCAGGCGCTGGAGCGCTCGCGCCAGCAGGTGCAGGCGATGCCGGCCGATGAGGTGGCGAAGGCGTTGCGGGCTGAGGTGACGGCGATCGGTTTTGAGGTGGAGGCGTTTGTGTTGGGCCCGCTGCGTGAGGGGTTTGCGAAGTTAGCGGCGCTGGCGGCTGACTGTGAGGATCATCGGGCTTTTCAAGCGGGCCTGATTGGACAGTTGGAGGTCACGCTGGGAACGGTTCGCAGTGAGTTCAATTTGCTGAGTGCGGCTAACGGCAACGCGGCTTGGCTGACGGCTGCGGAGGCTTGAATGATGAATCCTGTAAAGGTGCAGCAGTTGTTGGACATTGCCCGTCGGTTGGATGCGGCGGTGTACGGCGAGCGTGCGGCTATTTATAAGGCCGGTATGGCTGCGTTGGGGGTGTCGCTTTCGACACTGCAACGCCAGTTGCGGTCGGTGCGTGTGACGAAGCCGCGCAAGCGCCGAGAGGATGCGGGCAGTAGCGGTATGCCTATTGAAGAGGCCCGGCTGATTTCGGCGCTGTTGTTGGAGTCGATCCGGGCCAATAACAAGCAGTTGTCGACGATTATGCGGGCGGTTGAGCGCTTGCGCAGTAATGGTTTGATCAAGGCCGGTCGCGTGGATGAGGTGACGGGTGTGTTCCACCCTATGAGCCGCAGTTCGATTTGCCGGGCGTTGCATGCTTATAAGTTGCATCCCTCGCAGTTGTTGCAGGACGCGCCGGCGGTGTCGTTGGCGAGTTTGCATCCCAATCATGTTTGGCAGGTGGATGCGTCGATTTCGACGCAGTTCTATTTGGCCGATGACGGCGCGCAGGTGATGCACAAGGCTGAGTTTTACGATGGCAAGCCGGCGAATTTGAAGCGGATCGAGCGCCAGCGCTTGTGGCGTTATGTGGTGACCGATCATACGAGCGGGACGCTGTATGTGGAGTATGTGTTGGGCGCCGAGTCGGCGGAGAATTTGTGCAGTGTGTTGATCAATGCCATGCAGAAGCGCGGCGCGACGGACCCTTTCCACGGCGTGCCGTGGATCGTGATGACGGACCCTGGCGCTGCGATGACGAGTGGCATTTTCCGCAATCTGTGCCGGGTGCTGTCGATTGATTTGGTGATCAATCGGGTCGGCAATGCCCGGGCCAAGGGCCAGGTTGAGCAGGCTCATAATTTGGTGGAGCGCGAGTTTGAGAGTGCATTGAAGTTTCAACCGGCCAAAACGCTGGAGCAGATCAATACCTGGGCTTCGCGGTGGATGCAGTTCTTTAATTCGACGTCGATCCATACCCGCACGCGGCGCAGTCGCTATGGCGTTTGGCAGCTGATTACGCCAGAGCAGTTGCGCTTGGCGCCAAGTGTTGAGGTGTGCCGTGAGTTGGCGGTGTGCACGCCGGAGCGCCGCAAGGTGAGTAATTTGCTGCGGGTGTCGTTCCGTGGAGCGTCGTTTGATGTGAGTTCGGTGCCGGATGTGATGGTTGGGGAGACGCTGCTGATTACGCGCAATTGCTGGCGGGATAAGGATTCGGCGATTGCGGTGTTGGTGGGCGATGACGGGCGTGAGCATTTCCATGTGATCGAACGAATTGGCGTGGATGCGTTTGGCTTCGCTGATTCGTCGGCGGTGATCGGCCAGCAGTTCAAGCGCCACGCGGATACGCCTGCGCAGGTTTCGCGCAAGGTGTTGGAGCAGCTGGCCACGGAGACGAGTTGCGAGGCGGATGCGCAGGCGGCGCGCAAGGCGAAGGCCGTGCCGTTCGGTGGGCGGATCGATCCGCACAAGTATGTGAGTGACACGGTGCTGCCGGCTTATCTGCCACGCCGTGGTTCGACGTTGCATGTGGATGCGCCGACGGTTGAGGTGGTGCCGTTGAGTGTGGTCGAGGCGGCGAAACGGCTTCGGCCTAAGTTGGGCCAGTTGTGGTCGCCGCAGTCTTACGGCTGGTTGTTGGAGCGCTTTCCTGAGGGTGTGCCGGAGGATGAGCTTGAGGCAGTTGAGGCTGAGTTGAGACGGCCTGTCGAGGTCAGGTGCAGGCCGCTCAGTTCGGTTGGGGGTGTGTGATGTTGAAGTTGAAAGGGATTTTGCAGGATATGGGGCAGCCTCAGGCCGCGTTGGCGCAATCGTTGGGTGTGAGCAGTGCGGCGGTGGCGCAGTTGGTGAATCACAATTTATGGCCTCGCCGTTTGGAGGGTGAGGTGTTGCGTGGCCGGATTCGCGCTTTTTTATCAGCCTCTGGTGTTAACGATGCCGCGATTGCTGGCGCGTTTGATGAGGCGGATGCGCCTGTTCTGAAGCCTGTTGCCAAGCCCTGTGTGAATGTTGTGTCCAAGGAGGACGATTCGATGTTGTTGCCCAAGCAAACGCTCCAACCCGCGACGCGCAAGGCGTTCGGTTTGTTTCGTGACCCGTTCGATGAGTTGCAGAGCGCCGAGGATATGTGGGTAAGCCCGGATATTCGGTATGTGCGGGAGGCGATGTATCAGACGGCGCGCCACGGTGGCTTTTTGGCGATTGAGGGGGAATCGGGTGCCGGCAAAAGTACGCTTCGCCGCGATCTGGTGAATCGCCTTGCGCAGAACAATGATGCGGTGTTGGTCATTGAGCCGTATGTGTTGGCGTCCGAGGATAACGATACGAAGGGCAAGTCACTGAAGAGTACGCATATCGCCGAGTCGATGATGGCGGCGGTGGCACCGCTGGCGAAACCGAAGAGCAGTCCCGAGGCGCGGTTCGCCCAGTTACATCGGGCGCTGAAGGAGTCGCATGCGGCCGGGTATCGCCATTGTCTGGTGATTGAGGAGGCGCACAGTTTGCCGGTGCCGACGCTCAAGCACTTGAAGCGGATTCTGGAGCTGGAGGTGGGGTTCACGAAGTTGGTGAGCATCATCATGATCGGCCAGCCGGAGTTGGGGGTGAAGTTGAGCGAGCGCAATGCGGATGTGCGTGAGGTGGTGCAGCGCTGTGAGCGGGTGACGCTGGCACCGGTGGATCGGTCGCGGTTGAAGGAGTTTCTGACGTTTCGGTTTGAACGGGTCGGCAAGGCGCTGGCCGATGTGATGGATGACGGCGCTGTAGATGCGATCGTGGCGCGGCTGTCTCAGCCGACTCGGCAAGGTGGGCGCGATGGGTCTGTTTCGCTGCTGTATCCCTTGGCCATTGGCAATCTGTTGATTGCGGCGATGAATCTGGCGGTGCAGTTGGGTGTGCCGAAGGTGTCCGCTGATGTGGTCAAGGGGGTGTGATGTGGGGACTTTGAATCTGTCAGGCGGTTTGAAGCATGAGCCGCTGAGTATTTTGGCTGAGGGGTTTCCGGTCATGCTTTCGGCTTTCAATGAGCTGGTGCGGGAGTTGCGCGGCGCTGGGGTCGAGGTCAGGGAGCAGTTGCTGTTGGATAATCAGGTGGAAATCGAGGCGGTCAGCGCGGATTTGTTTGTGGAGCGGTTTGGTGATCGGTTCAGGGGCGTTCGCTACTCGTCTGCGGGGCGGTTCACTCGTAATTCGGTGACTGTGCGCGGGGTTGATGTGGTCTGGCTCTCTTCGATCCGGGAGCAGCAGTGATGCGCGGCCTTGAGGATGCGGCGGTGCGGTATGGGTGATTTGCGCAGTAAGGGGCCGGAGTTGTTGGTCGATCTGACTGAGCATGTGGCGGCGTCGTTGGTTGAGTTGGTGTCGATGGAGGGGGACGCGGCGCGGCATGTGGCTCAGGAAGTGGCCGATCGGATGGCGGCGCACTGGGGTGGGCAGAATGTGTATTTCCCGATGGGGCTGGCGGGTAAGTTGAGCCGGCGCGATCGACAGATCTTCGAGGAGTTCACGGGGACGAATCATAGTGATCTGGCGAGGAAGTATGCGGTGTCGCTGCAGTGGATCTACAAGATCGTGAAGGCGGTAAGAAAGGATGAGGTGGCGCGCCGCCAAGTCGATATGTTCGCCCCGTCGGTCGAGGACTGACGGGGCGTTTTTCATTGCAGTGGGTGCAAGGGAATTGCAGGTGGTGTCCCGGTTTGTGCCAGAGTGGCCCGGCTTATGTCGGGATTACCTCGGTTATGGGGTGTGGTTTTGGTCAGGCGTTAACAGTGAGGGACTGACCGAGGTGTATTTACGATTTACGCTCGCCTGCAATATCGAGCCGAACGCTGGACTTGAAAACAACCGGATCGACTCCCTCTCCCTCGGGAGAGGGCTGGGGTGAGGGGCTACGGTCTTAAACCCTGCGAGCAATCACCAACACCACAAACAAAAAAACGGGCCTGCATCAGCAGGCCCGTTCTCCTTGTGTGACTTGTGAAATCAGCGCATCAACTGTTGATCGCTGCCTGTTCATTCTCGTCAAATTCTTCCGCCAACAGCTTGTCGTTGGCCTTGCCAGTAAATGGCACTACAGCGGCGCGTGGTTTACCTCGCAGTTTGCCGAACAGATGATCCAGTTTGTGCTCCAGTTTCTCGGCGGCACCGTCGATCGCCTGTTCCAGCGAATCGGCTTTGTGGGTCACGGAAATCGGTTGGTGGCCTTTTGGCCGCGCTTCCAGTTGGCAGCGCAAGTCATGGGGACCTGGTTTCTCGCCGTTCTCGTCGCTCAGGTGGACTTCGACACGGGTCAGGTCTTCTTCATAACGGTCGAGCGTGCTCTCAATAGTTGTACGTACCCACTCCTCCAGTCGCTTACTGCTTTGAATATGGTTATCGCTGTTGACTTGGATTTGCATAGTTCATCCCTTATTTCAGCTAGCTCGCTGGAGGCCTTGAAGTGAATTTCCTGACCTCCTGGTTACAACAATCGGCCCGAGCGGCGAACATTTCAACCCCTGAAAAAAGAAAAATATTCATTCGCAAAAAAAGCCGGACAACCGAGCGAGGCGCTGTTAATGTCGGGAGTTGGGTCGACCCGCTCCGCAGAAAAATCTGCTCACATCTGCTGCTCGTTCAGCGGGTGCAAACTGCGAAAAATCCCCGCCTCCTCCACCAGCCAGTCGTGCACAGCGCGCACGCCCGGATGGCTCAACGCCCCCGGTGCATACAGCAGCACATAGCGTTTATGGTTGGGCACCGACAAGCCGAACGGCACGATCAAAGTGCCGCGCTCCAGCTCATCGTTGAGCAACGTGCGCCGGGCAATCGCCACGCCCATGCCAGCGATCGCCGCTTCGATGGTCAGATGATTGCGGTTGAACGTGTGGCCGCGCCGCACATCGGCGCCGTCGAAGCCGATCGCATTCAAATAGAACTCCCATTCCGCGTACTCGTAACTGCCACGCCAGGCGGTGATGTCGTGCAGCAACGGGAAATGCACCAGATCGGCCGGCCCGTGCAACGGCGGGCGCCCACGCAACAGGCTCGGCGCGCACACCGGGAAAATCTGCTCGTCGAGCAAGGCTGTGGATAACAATCCTGGGTAACTGCCATCGTTAAGGTCGATGGCCAGATCGAAATCGCCCTCATGCAGTGGCACGCTGCTGTCCTCGGCCACCAGGCGCAACTGGATATCCGGAAAGCGTTGCTGCAAGCGCGGCAGGCGCGGAGTCAGCCACTTGCCAAGAAACGACGGGATCGAGCGCAACCGCAGAGTCCCGCTGATCATCCCGGCGTCCAGCCGGCGCAATTCCGCATCGATGCTGCCATAGGCTTCATTGACGGTAATCGCCAGCCGCTGCCCCTGTGCACTCAACTCAACGCCGCGCGCGCGCCGATGAAACAGGCGAAAGCCCAGGCGCTCTTCCAATTGGCGAATCTGCTGGCTGACCGCGCCCGGGGTGATGTGCAGCTCTTCGGCACAACGGGTGAACGACAGGTGCCGCGCGGCACAGGCAAACACCTGCAGCCAGACATAGGTCTGGGCATGCAATTGACGACTCATTGTTTAGTCCTGCTAAAGGCTGTCTTAGGAGGTTTCGTTGGTCACCTCGAACCGAGGCAGGCAGTATCGCCGACATTGCGCTTGTCCGACAAAAAATGGCAGCGATTCCTACTCCATTGCTTGTAAGGGTTTAGCATGGCTATCAGTGTTTTCGATCTATTCAAAGTGGGCATCGGCCCGTCCAGTTCCCATACCGTCGGTCCGATGCGTGCAGCGGCGACCTTTGCCCAGGCTCTGATCGATCAGCATCTGCTCAATGATGTGCGACGTGTGCAGATCCGCCTGTACGGTTCGCTCTCGGCCACCGGCGTCGGCCACGCCACTGACCGCGCGACGGTCATGGGCCTGATGGGCGAGTGGCCGGACAGCATCGATCCTTCGACCATCGATCCACGCATCCAGCAACTGCGCGAAACCGGGCAACTGTCCCTCGCCGGTCAACGTTCAATTGCGTTTGACTGGCAGAGCGATCTGCTGCTGCTCGACGAGAGCCTGCCCTACCATCCCAATGCGATGTCGCTGAGCGCCTTTGGCGAAAGCGCCGAGCTGTTCACGCAAACCTATTACTCGGTGGGCGGCGGTTTCATCGTCGAAGCGGCTGAAGCGGAGTCCGGTTTAACGCCCGCAAGTGACATAGTGTTGCCGTACGACTTTTCCAGCGCCGCCGAGCTGCTTGCCCTGTGCAAACAACATAATCTGCGCGTGTCCGAACTGATGATGGCCAACGAGCGCGCCTGGCGCAGCGATGCCGAGATTCGCCAAGGCCTGTTGCACATCTGGTCAGTAATGCGTGAGTGCGTCGAACAAGGTTTGCGCCACGAAGGCATCCTGCCCGGCGGTCTGAAAGTACCGCGTCGCGCGGCAAAACTGCATCGCAGCCTGTTGGAAATCGGCAAACCGAATGTGATCAGCTCGACCCTGTCGGCGATGGAATGGGTCAACCTGTTCGCCCTCGCCGTCAACGAAGAAAACGCAGCCGGCGGGCGCATGGTCACCGCGCCGACCAATGGCGCCGCCGGGATCATTCCGGCGGTTCTGCACTACTACATGAAATTCAATCCGGATGCGTCTGACGATGATGTCGTCGCGTTCTTTCTCGGCGCAGCCGCTGTCGGGATTTTGTGCAAGAAAAACGCCTCCATCTCCGGTGCCGAGGTCGGCTGTCAGGGCGAAGTCGGTTCGGCTTGCGCCATGGCCGCCGCCGGCCTGGCCGACGTCCTTGGTGCGACACCGGAGCAACTGGAGAACGCTGCCGAAATCGGCCTGGAACACAACCTCGGCCTGACCTGCGATCCGGTCGGTGGTCTGGTGCAAGTGCCGTGCATCGAGCGCAATGCCATCGCGGCGGTGAAGGCGATCAACGCCACGCAAATGGCCCTGCGCGGCGACGGCAATCACTTCATTTCCCTCGACCGGGTGATCCGCACCATGCGCGACACCGGCGCCGACATGCACGACAAATACAAGGAAACCTCGCGGGGCGGGCTGGCGGTGAACTGGGTGGAGTGCTGATCGGCCTGACTGCACTGTCAGCGATCATCAGCTCATTCCTGCCCTGAAAACGCGCCACAAAAAACGGCGAGCCCCGAGGCTCGCCGTTTTTTTCGCCGTGTTTATTGTTCGACAATTTTTCCGGCATGCCCCTTGCTACATCACCCTTGAGGCAAACGGACATTGCAAACCTCAGCGAACGAGATGCCAGTGGTCTGGTGTTGCGAACCAAATCGGATCATGGCCGGTCAACAACTGCACGTTCAATCAGGCGGTGACGCATCATGGACAACCCATTTCAAATCATTACCGATGCTTTCGCGCCGGACTATCAGATCAATCTGAGCATTCAGGGCCTGGACGGCAGCATCATGCTGACCCTGTCCAACGCCGGCCGCATCGTGGCCAAGCGCATGATCAGTGCCGAACAGCGCAACGATCCCGAGCGTTTGAAACGGCTGGTGCAAAGCATCCAGTTCGGCATCGCCATCGAACAGGGCCACAGCGCCATGTCGATTCTCGAAGCCATGACCAGCGGCGCCGGGCTCACCCCGCCACCGCCACGGGTCAAAGGCCAGCCCGGCCAGGCGGCGGGCCTTTAGAGCTCGCCCTTCTCCACTTCAGGATGTTCGCTGGAACCCGTACCGATCTTGCGCTGCGGGTTCTCGATCTTCACTGAGGGGAATTGCGACGAAGCGTAACGCACCACCAGGATCGCAAACGCCAGCAGCAGAATGCCGCCGCACAGGTAGATGATGCCCATGTCCGGCGGGTTGTGGTGCGAGACGTTGGAAATCAGCAAGCGCGTCAGCGCGGTGATCGCTACGTAAATCAGAAAGCGCACCGGCATATGGTTGGTCTTGAAATAAATCCCGACCATCGCGCCCAGTTCCAGATAGATGAACAGCAACAGAATGTCATCAATCTTGATGTGCCCGACTTCGAGCATGCCGAGGAACTCCATCACCGCCGCCCACGCCGTCACCGCACCGATGGCGAACAGCGCCAGATAGTGGAAGGTTTCGACGAACAGGTTGCCCAGGGACTCGGCCAGTTGATGCACGTTACGCCGCAGTTTCTCGGCCCAGTTTATTTTCACGATGAGTTTCCTTAGCCCGTTTCGGGCGGATGATGCGTATCGCACGTGACGGTTTTGCGCGCGCGCCTTGTTGCAACGGTTTTCATGCAGGTTCAGGGCCACGCATCATGGCGATCCGCCGCAAATCCCGCGCCGTGGCGTTTGGTCGCAGGCTCGCGGCTTTGCACATTCCCCGTGGGAGCGAGCCAGCTCGCGAACAGCAGCGACACGGCTCACTGACAAACGCCAAATCCGGTCTACATTGAAAAGCCACTACCCATGGCGCAGGGATTCGCTTATCCTTTTCGCTGTATATGGATACAGTAGTCGTCAAGACAACTTAACGTGAAGGCATGTGAGGTGGTGAATGGCCGTCGAAGTGGTATACCGCAGCAGCCGAGATCTGGAGCGCTTGTTCATGGATAAAGCCGAAGCTGATCGTCATGACAAAATGCTCGAACTGGCCGAATATCTGGCCGATGTGCTGCAAAAAGCCGTTCCGTCCCTGACCGAACAGCAAGTGGAAGAAGCCGGGATCTACATGGCGAAGAATCGTGATGTGTTCGCCCGGGCATTCAAGAGCCAGCCCGATGCGCTGTCGGAGCTGATCAATGCGCCGGCCGAGCCTGTCGAAAAAGCTGAAGCGGCAGAACCTGACGAGGCGCCGGCGAAGCCCGCCAAAGCAGCGAAAGCGCCGAAGTAATCAGAAAGATCGTCCGATCGCGGCCCGAGCCTTCGGCAGCTACTGCATTTCGAGTGCAGGAGCTGCCGAAGGCTGCGATCTTTTGCTTTCAGCGATACAAAACCTTTTCCGCCAACTCATCCGCCACCCGCGCCGGCGAACGTTTTTCCGCCTGAGCATGGGCGAAGACTTCGGTCAGCCGCGAACTGATTTTCGACAGATGCGCCGTAATCGTCGGCAACTCCTCGCCACGATGTTTAAGCGAAACGTAAATAAGCCCGCCGGCATTGATCACATAGTCCGGCGCATAAAGAATCCCGCGCCGTTCCAGTTGATCCGCCACATCCAGATGGGAAAGTTGATTGTTCGCCGAACCGGCCACAGCAGAACAGCGCAGTTGCGACACAGAGTGACTGTTGAGCACACCGCCCAACCCACAAGGCGCAAGAATGTCGCAAGGCGTGCTGAGCAATGCGTCGTTGGCGATCGGGTGAGCATTGAGCTGCTCCATCGCCAGTTGCACCTTGCCGTGGTCGATGTCACTGACCAGCAACTCGGCGCCGGCAGCGTGCAGTTGCTCGGCCAGTGCATAACCGACATTGCCAAGCCCCTGAATCGCGATGCGCAGGCCTTCGAGGTTGTCGCTGCCCAGACGCGCCATCGCCGTGGCGCGAATGCCGGTGAACACGCCCATGGCCGCGTGCGGTGCCGGATCGCCTGCCGAGGTGGTGCTGGTGACATGCCGGGTCTGCTGGGCAATGCAGTCCATGTCCGCCACTGAAGTGCCGCTGTCGATGGCGGTGATGTAGTGACCGTCGAGCTGCTCGATGCAACGGCCGAAAGCCTCGAATAATGCGGCGCGATTCTCGACATGGGCCGGGCGCACGATCACCGCCACCCCGCCGCCCTGCGCAAGACCGGCCAGCGCCGCTTTGTAGCTCATGTTTTGCGCCAGGCGAATGGCGTCCTCGACCGCAGATTCGTCGTTGGGATAGGCAAGGTAACGGCAGCCGCCCAGGGCTGGCCCCAGGCGACTGTCATGAATGGCAATGACCGCCTTCAACCCGGTGACCGGGTCCACGCTCAAGTGCAGCGATTCCAGGCGAGTGCTTTGCATGAGAGCGAACATCGACAGGCTCCCGAATCACTTCTTGTAGAACGCCAGTATAGGCTTGCCCCCGAAAATTGCTGGCGCGCACCGGCATGAGCCGCCGAGCGGACAATGTTGCGCCGCTATAACTCGCGCTCAACGCGCCCGGCACTGGACGAACAACACGGACGGGGCTAAAACGAGGCATTGGAGGGAGATTCAGATGAGTGCGCGCCAACGCTTTTTCGAATGCCTGCATCGTTCACCGCCGGCCCTGCTGGAAGCTGCGCTGTGGATAAGTGCCGAGCACGACAAAACCCTCGAGCCCGAGGCATGGTTGCGCACCTTCAAGGATCTGCAACTACGCGTCAGCTATGGGCTGCCGATGCTGCCGGTCAGCGAACTGGCGCAACCGCTGTTGCGGCGCATGGTCGATCTCGGTTTCGCACAGGATGATTTCCTGCCGCTGCGCCCGCAGGCGGCGCTGCTGCATCGTGTGTTGCACACCCAGCGCGGTCAGCCGTTGGCATTGGCGTTGATCGCACTGGAACTGGCGCATGGCCTCGAGATTCCTTTGGTCGGGGTCAACTTCCCCGGGCATTTCCTGTTGCGGGTACCCGGCGCCGACCACTTGCTCGACCCTTGCGGCGGGCGACGCTTGTATCCCAACGACTGTCGCGAACTGTTGCAACGCCAATACGGGCCGAACATGCAGCTCAGCGCCGAGCATCTACTGACGGCCACGCCAGTGCAGATGCTGCAGCGTCTGTCACGCAATCTGCGCCAATTGCATCTGACCCACGACGATCACATCGCCGCGCTGATCGACGCAGAACGAGTGCTCGAACTGGGTGATGCGAAGGCCTCTGATTACATGGCCCGGGCCAGTCTGTATCAACGGCTGGATTGCCCGAACGCTGAACGCTTCGATCTGGAGCATGCGTTATTGCTCAGCGAAGACCCGATCCAGCGCCTGCGCCTGACCGAACGCCTCGGCCATCTGCCGCCCAACTCCGTCGTGCATTGACCGCTTTTTGCAGGTTTGCCCCCATCCTTGAGGCCCACACAAACCTGTGTGGGAGCGAGCCTGCTCGCGAAAGCGGTGTGTCAGCTGAATGAAAGGCCACTGACACGCCGTCTTCGCGAGCAGGCTCGCTCCCACAGGAATTACGGGGTGTCTGGTTGATTGGCAGGATGCGCCTTGATAAACGCCGGATGTTCAGCCGCCAACGCAGCCACACGGCAAATCTTCGGATACGCCTCCAGGCTGACGTTGAACCGCTCTGCCGCATACAACTGCGGAATCAAATACACATCCGCCACACACGGCCATTCGCCAAAACAGAAACCGCTGTCGCCGATCAACTGCTCCACCGTTGCCAGCCCTTGGCTGATCCAATGGCTGATCCACTCCACCACCTGCGTTTCATCCTGCCCGGACTGGCGCAGGCGATTGAGCACGCTGACGTTGTGCAGCGGGTGCACATCGCAGCCGATCACCGCCGCGACACCGCGCACCTGCGCGCGCGTCAGCAGATCATCCGGCAGCAACGGCACCTGTGGATAACGCTCTTCCAGATACTCGATGATCGCCGGCGATTGAATCAGCAGCGCACCGTCATCGGTGCGCAAGGTTGGCACCCGGCCCTGGGGATTGAGCGCCAGATACGCCGGCTGCCGATGTTCACCACCCGACGGTGCGATCAGGTTGACCGGCAGCGCCTGGTAATCGAGGCCCTTCAACGCCAGTGCGATTCGCACCCGGTACGATGAAGTGGAACGGTAATAGCCATAGAGATCCATAAGCCGCTCCTGTCAGCGTGCAGCGATCACGGTGCCGCGACATTCGCCGAAGCCGATCGAGGCAAAACCTTCGCGGGCACAGCGAGCGCGCAGGATGATTTCGTCACCGTCCTCAAGGAACTTGCGCACTTCGCCGGAAGCCAGTTCGATCGGTTTCTTACCGCCCTCAGTGATCTCCAGCAAGCTCCCAAACTGGCCGTTTTCCGGGCCGGACAAAGTGCCCGAACCAAACAGGTCACCGGCCTGCAACTGGCAGCCGTTGACGCTGTGGTGCGCGACCATTTGCGCGACGGTCCAGTACATGTAGCGGGTGTTGCTCAGGGTCAGGCGATGAGCCGGCAGGTTCTGCTCGCGCATGGCTTCGGTGCGCAGCAGCACTTCCAGTTCGATGTCAAAGGCGCCGCCGTCCTGATCACGCTTGTCGAGCAGATACGGCAGCGGCTGCGGATCACCTTCAGGGCGCGCCGGCTGTGCCATGCGGAATGGTTCCAGTGCTTCGGCCGTCACCACCCAGGGCGAAACACTGGTGATGAAGCTTTTCGACAGAAATGGGCCGAGTGGCTGGTATTCCCAAGCCTGGATATCCCGCGCCGACCAGTCGTTGAGCAGGCAGAAACCGGCGATGTGCTCGGCAGCGTCACCGATGGCAATCGGCTCGCCCATCTCATTGCCCTGGCCGATCCAGATGCCCAGCTCCAGTTCGTAATCCAGACGTGCGCATGGGCCGAATACCGGTTCGGTCTGCCCGGCCGGCAGCGTCTGGCCCTTCGGCCGGCGCACGTCGGTGCCGGACGCTCGCACCGTGGAAGCGCGACCGTGGTAACCGATCGGCACGTGCTTGTAGTTCGGCAACAGCGGGTTATCCGGACGGAACAGTTTGCCGACGTTCTGCGCGTGCTCGATGCCGACGTAGAAGTCGGTGTAATCGCTGATTCGCGCCGGCAGGTGCATCTGGCAATCGGCAGCCAGTGGCAAGACTTTCGCGCCTTGCGCTTCGATGCTGCCACGCAGCGTGCTGCCTTCACTGAACAGTTCGATCAGGCGTTCGCGCAGGGCCACCCGCGCCTCACGGCCAAGTTCGAAGAACGCGTTCAACTGCCCGCCATGCATGGCTTCCACCGCACTGCGTGCGACGCCGTCGAACAGCCCGGCCTCTAGCGCGACTTGCAAATCGAAGATGTGCTCGCCGATCGCCACGCCCGCGCGCGGACTGCAATCGTTGAGACTGAACACGCCCAGCGGCAGATTCTGCAACGGAAAATCGCTGTGACCGTTGGCCGAAGCGACCCAACTGCGGGTGATGGAATTCTGTGTCATGGGTTATCTCCGGGTCGGGTCGAACGTGGCGGGCAGCGAGGCCCAGCAAGCGTCATAACTGGATTGCAATTGAGGGCAGTCGAGGGCGAAACGGCTTGGGCGCAGCACCTGGCTGGTCTCGAACATGAAGGCCATGGTGTTATCGATTTTTGCAGGTGCAAGCTCGGCGTTGATCGCCCTGGTGCAGGTCTCGCCGTCGGGGCCGTGGGCGCTCATGCAGCTGTGCAACGAAGCGCCGCCGGGCACGAAGCCTTCAGCCTTGGCGTCGTATTCGCCCTGGATCAGGCCCATGAATTCGTTCATCAGGTTGCGGTGGAACCACGGTGGCCGGAAGGTGTTTTCGGCGACCATCCAGCGCGGCGGGAAGATCACGAAATCGAGGTTGGCCAGACCGTGCACGCTGGTCGGCGAGGTCAGTACGGTGAAGATCGAAGGATCCGGATGATCGAAACTCACCGTGCCAATGGTGTTGAAACGGCGCAGGTCGTATTTGTACGGCACGTTGTTACCGTGCCAGGCGACCACATTGAGCGGCGAATGATTGAGTTCGGTGGCCCACAACTGGCCAAGGAATTTCTGCACCAGAGTGGTCGGTTGCTGCAGGTTTTCGTAGGCGGCGACCGGGGTAAGGAAATCCCGTGGATTGGCCAGACCGTTGCTGCCGATCGGCCCCAGATCCGGCAGGCGCAGCGGCGCGCCATGGTTCTCGGCGAGGTAACCGCGTGCCTGTGGATCGAGCAGCTCGACGCGAAACTTCAGGCCACGCGGCAGCACGACGATTTCCAGCGGCGCCACTTCGAGTACGCCCAGTTCGGTGGCGATACGCAGGCGACCGAGTTGCGGCACCAGCAGCATTTCACCGTCAGCGTTGAAGAATACCCGCTCCATCGAACGGTTGGCGGTGTAGTTATAAATGCTGATGCCGGACGGTTTCTCGGCGCCGGCGTTGGCCGCCATGCTGACCAGGCCATCGATGAAATCCGTCGGTTCGGTAGGCAGCTCCAGTGGATTCCAGCGCAGGCGATTGGGCGTCACTTCACCCAACGGTCCGCCGGCCAGTTGCCGTTCCAGTTTGACGAACGCCGGGTGGTTGGCCGATGGCTGAATCCGGTACATCCAGGTGCGGCGCGCTTCGCTGCGCGGCATGGTGAACGCGGTGCCGGAGAACAATTCGGTATACAGGCCATACGGGGCTTTTTGCGGGGAATTCTGGCCAACGGGCAGCGCGCCGGGCAACGCTTCGGTGCTGAATTCGTTGCCGAAGCCGGACTGGTAAACCAGGTCCTGCGCGGTTGAATCGAGGTTCATGGAGCCTCCTGAACAGGGAGTCGGCAATGGCCCATCGCTCTGGCTCAGAGGTCTCGGCACGCCGGGGTTGTTATTATCGTAATCTGATTACGCATAACGTAATTTGCTCGCTATCCAGCGTCAAGCTATAAAGACGCCCATTCGAACCGGAACCGCCAGCCCCATGGAAAAAACCAGCGACAGCAACGGCAAACAGAAAGTCCGCTCCGCCGAGGTCGGCACCGACATCCTCAAGGCTTTGGCCGAGTTGTCACCGTCGACTTCGCTGTCGCGTCTGGCCGAACACGTGCAGATGCCGGCGAGCAAGGTGCATCGCTATCTGCAGGCGTTGATTGCTTCAGGATTTGCCGAACAGAACGCCGCCACCAACCATTACGGCCTCGGTCGCGAAGCGTTGCGGGTGGGCCTGGCCGCACTCAACAGCATGGACGTGCTGAAAGTCGCCGCCCTGCCGCTGTCCGAGTTGCGCGACGAACTCAACGAAACCTGCTTTCTCGCGGTGTGGGGCAATCAGGGTGCAACCGTGGTGCATATCGAACCGGCGGTGCGCGCGGTGACAGTGGTGACGCAATTGGGTTCGGTGCTGCCGCTGCTCAGTTCGTCCACCGGGCTGGTGTTCAGCGCTTACCTGCCACACCGGGAAACCGATGAATTGCGCGAACAGGAAATCGCTGTCGCGGAGCATCCGCTCAAGGATGAAACAGCCTATGCAGCGCTGTGTGAACAGATCCGCGAACGCGGTCTGCATCACGTGCATGGTTTGTTGATGCCGGGTGTGGATGCGCTTTCTGCGCCAGTGTTCAACGCGGTCGGCCAGATCGCTGCGGTGCTGACCATCGTCGGCCCGACCTCGCTGTTCCACGCCGACGAAAACGGCCCGGCGGCGCAGCGGTTGTTGGCTGCGACGCGGGCCGTGAGTTGGCGCATGGGTTACGAAAGTTAAGTAATGCTTATGTGCGCTCGAAACGACTCAACGCACCGTGGTCTTGCTCAATGCGCTGTCACCCTCTTGCATCAGTGACTTGAAGAAACCGATCAGCTCATCGGCGGGGTCTTCA
Source organism: Pseudomonas sp. Sample_21 (assembly GCF_004307525.1). Classification (NCBI taxonomy): domain Bacteria; kingdom Pseudomonadati; phylum Pseudomonadota; class Gammaproteobacteria; order Pseudomonadales; family Pseudomonadaceae; genus Pseudomonas; species Pseudomonas sp. Sample_21. Next base: position 69,761 of record NZ_RCNZ01000127.1, read on the forward strand.
TGGCCGGTGTAATACGTGACGAGTTCCGCGACCGTGCGGGCGTCTTCAAACAGACTTAGAAATGAGCGTTGCGCACGGGTAAGTTCTTTAACCGGCGCCCCCGCCGCTGCAGCCTGACCCAATGTCAGCAGTCCGCTCAATACATCCTGCACATGCCCCAGCGCGGCGGAATAATCACCCCGTCGGTGCGACTGCGACGCGTCGTAGATGCTTTTCATCACCTGCACAGCCACCACCACAGTGCCTACGGGTGGCACCACCAGGCTGACGATGTTTGCGGCCTTCAACAGGTTTTCATAAACCAGGGCGGCAATTATTTCATTGAGACTGGTGGTCCGTTCGTCGATGTCACTCAATACACGGCGCACTCGCTCGTCGTGGAAAGTGAACAGATCGGGCAGTAACGAACGCTGCTGCGTGCGAATGACCGGTCGGGTATCAACCGTTGCGACCAGATTATCGAAGTAATCATTGATCACTTTCTGGTCAACCAGCAGTATCCGCTCGCTGTAGTAGGTCCTGAACGGGCCTTTGCGAAAACGAATCGAAGGAATGAAATCAGCGATCGGCCGGAAGCTGACTTGATCCGGCGCGTCAGGCGTATAGAGCAAGTCGAAGAAACCTGACGATAACTTCAGTCGAAAAATATAAACGCCGCCAACTGTACGGTCACCGGCAGCCGTCAGACCCAGCGTGCCGATGTTGAATTTATACAGCCCGATGTCGCCTTCGGAGACGCTATTGACGATTGATGGATAGCCGCCACCTTCTTTCAGATTGTCGATAATCCGTTGGACAGCAGAGAAAGATTCAGTGGTTAATCTGCCGTTGGTATAGTCGGCAAATGCATTGCGGTACATCTCACAGCGGATTTTCCGGGCGTGTACAGCGCGTTTGAATGAGTAATCAGGATGCGCCTTGTTCTGATATTGCTCTTTCAGCATCGCGGTATATCTGTCGCCGGGTCGGAATGTTTTCGACAGCGAGGAAAGGTCGCGGATATCCAGTTTTTCAACGATGGGATGGCCGTTGACCAAATAGTATTTCGGGCTGAATTTCGTTTCGTAGGCTGGATGCGCCGCTTCAAAAGCGAGTCCTTCAAGCAAAACGTCGGTAACGCTCTTACGAAAGTCTTCGGTTTGCACAATGATCTGGTCGGGATTGACCGAAACGTAACTGCCACGCGAACGCAAAATGTCTTCGATCTGAGCTTTCACCGAGTCGTAAGTGAATTGCTCGAATGTCGGAAAACCATTGTCTCGCGCCTCAACCATGGACAGTGCCTTGAATTCGGTGCACAGACGCGAATAGCGCTTGCGGCCCTCGAAGCCAAGCGCGCGATAACCGGCCGGTGCAATGGCTTTGTGCAGGGCAACTTCGGCTCGGTAGGCGACATTCGCGTAGTCCGCCAACGGTGCTTTGGCGTTCAGATAAAAATCGACCGGCCGGCTATCAATCGTGTAGCGATAGCTCAGTTGAGTGCCAGCGCTGCCAAGCAACTCACCCGCCTCTTGCAGGTAGTCGGGATGGATCATCAATGCGGCGTATTCACGATCCGCCGACAATGCCGACTCCAGCCAGCGGTTCGCGGCGTAGATATCGGGAAATTTCTGCAGTTCGAATTGTCCTCCAGCTGTTTTGACCAGCATCAGCGACGGCACGTATTCTTTGGCCGAAATCATCAGAACGTCTTTCAGCGCTGGCGCTTGCAGTCTGATTTTCAACCCCTGAATAGTCACCGCAGGATCATTGGCCATGGCCCGCGCGATGATATTGGCATCAGTGGAATCCAGTTTCCCGGAGTGACGAGCAACAAAAGCCGCGAACTCCATCTGACTGCAGAGATAGTTGCGATAAGCCTCCTGGTAAGCCACCGAGGGCGAGTATGCAAGACTGCCGGTAAATTCCAGTCGCAGGTTACGATTTTCCAGCCACTGTTCAAGCGCTACTGCCGTCAGCCGACTTCCGGCAGGAGCGCCGATGATAGTCAGAGCCGCTTTATAACCAGTGTCGTGCAGCCCGAAAACAATAAACTCCGTCAGCGTCCGGGTTTCTTCCTGTTCGATAGTACGCCCGGCAATTTGCAGACTGTACGAGCTATGGACACTTATCGATTCCGGATCCAGTTGTTCACCAAGTACCCTGTCCGCCCATTCGGCGAATGTGCGCACTACATAATCCTTGAATGAAAAACAGGCATCGAAGGTGTTTGAGTAGACAGCCTGGTATTGATCCCGCGACTCTTCAAGCTCGCTATAGCGCTGTTGCATATCGCTACCCGCGGCATGCAGCCATAGCGGCCAGTCGGTGCGTTTCAATGCAGCCCAAAGCAGATAGAAGCGGGTTTCGATGCCGTAACGCAGCACATGCAGGCCTTGATTGTCCTGCAGCATGGAAGTCAGCGGTTTTGCCAGTTGTTCCTGGCCGCCGATCAAGAGCGAAACACTTTCAAGCTGACCTTTGAGGTGAGCCTCGGCACAAAACGCATGAGGACTTTGCGCAGCTTTCAGATACCTGATCTGTTCTCCACCCAGGGACAGTCGCTGCTGAAGTTTGCTATGCAGATCGATATTTTTTTCAAAAAATTCAAAGCCGTTCTCCGGCGTATGCAGGAGATAAGAGGTTGACTCATTCACCAGCGGCATTTCTGCATCCGCACGCTCGGCGTTGTCCAGAACGAAACAAGGCTGAAGCGACAGCAGGTAATCCCGTTCAGGTTGCAGCCTGACTTCAAACGCTGCGCGACCGCCATCTGCGTCGAGCAGATGAGCGAATCGCTCGCCCAACCAGGCGTCAAAATTGTTGGCCATGACCGACAGCGAAAGCTCTGCACTGGTGACCACGGCGCAGGCTTCGATGAAAGCCTGCTTATTGGACAACGGTGCCGTGTCCGGTCGCATGGACCTGACTGGCGCCGCCCAGAACTTTGCGATCTCGGTTTGCAATGTCTTTTGCAACCCGGTGGTCACCGCAGCAATCAGATCCTCGACAATAAGGACATTGAGAGCATTGACCTTGAACTGCTCATTCCGGGTGTCCGGCAGAGAATAAACCCCATCACCGCCCATTATGTAAGCGGGGCTGACATTATTATCAAGACAATGAACAGTCACTTCCCAAAGAGTGCCAGAAGGACGACTTCCATTATCGGGAAAAGCCGAGTCCGTATTGATGTAAACATTGTCGATATCGATTATCTTGCCCAAACGCTTCAATTCACTGTCAAGCATGCTGCGAAGAATATCCAGCACGCTCGGCATGGCGTCGACGATCTTGAAAAGATCTTCTTTTGCCTGGATTGCCTTTTCCCACTCTTCAGGCCAGGTAACTTGCTCACCCAAAGAACCACGCATCAGACTTTTATATAACTTGACCACATCTTTTCCTTACTTGACTATCCAGAGCTGCGAACACAGCCACTGTAGATAGTTGCAAGGTAGTTTCTTTTTCAGGCAACTTGAAGGGAGAACAATTTACAAAACATGCCAACAAACACATGCAATCTTTTGTACTGCAAAACATCACAACCTAAATCAGTATCCCCATCAACTTTGCTTTTGCCACCGCTTGAGTTCTGCGCTCCACACCCAACTTTCCGTTAATACGCCGCGCATGGGTTTTTACTGTATGCAATGAAATAAACAGTTGTTCGGCAACCTGCTGATTCGAAGCACCCTGAGCAATCAATGCCAGCACTTCGCGCTCGCGTCGACTGAGGCCTGGGGCATGATCAGCGTTATCGCTCAGCCAGACAGGAATCTGCTTGCCAGACGCCGTGCCGGCGCTGCCTCGGCGTAATTCCCACTCGCGCATGGCTTGCTGCAACCGGCAGCGCTCCGCCAGCATTGCGGCTCGCTGGAAAGCTTGCTGCGCCGCCACCGTGTCACCGTGCAATTCGGCCAACTGGGCGAAGGCCAGCAGCAACTCCGTTTCCGCCGCCAACATGCCTTTGGCCTGAGCGCGTTTCAGCAATCGTTCAATGGTGGGCAGAGCGGTTTCGTCAGGGATCGATTGCGCATTCGCGCAGGCCAGCAGGTATTCGATGCGAATAATCAGTTCGAACGTCGCGGGTGGCGCCTGCAACGCAGAAGGTCCCCGGTAATGCCGTAACAGTCGGCTCAACGCTTCTTGGACAAGATGCGGTCGGCCCTGCTGCAACCAGAACTGGCTGCTGACCTGCAACACAACACCGCGATAGACCGTATCGGGAATCTGCCGCTGCTGCATGACCCTTTCGGCCTCGCGCAGGCGTTCGAAAGCGCAGGCATAATCGCCGCGATTGCCGGCCAGTTGCGCCTGCCCCAGATAGCCATACAAGACTCGTTTGTCTGCACTGCGCAGGCAATCTTCAAGGCCTTGGCTGAACAGCTGCGCAGCCTGCTCTTCAAGGCCCATGCACAGCGCCAGTCGTCCGCGTCGCAGGGCGATACGGCCGAGCAGCGGCGTGGGCACCATGCTGCGTTGACGCAGCAAGTGCTCGATCTCCACCAGCAGGCTTTCCGCACGCAAAGGCGCGCCTCGCTGCTCGAGCCATTGCGCATGGTCAAGCTCAAGCAAGCCTTCGAACAGCAACGAGCCGTGAGCCCGCGCCAGGCACAGCGCCTCGCGGTTGAGGGCATGGGCCTGATCGAGCTCACCGCACAGCAACGCCTGCTGGGTCAGTCCCGACAAGCACATCACACGGGCCTGCCAGGCATCGTCAGCCAGTGCGGACAACGCCTCCTGAAAGCAGGCGCGTGCCGGCTCCATTTGCCCTTGCAGGTGAAACAGCCATCCCTGTTGCGCCTGCCAGCGGGCCAGCAGTTGCTGCTCCAGCTGCGCTGTCGGTTGTGGCATGAAGCGGCCGAGATGAGCCAGGCATTGCCCGGCCTGTTCGAACCGGCCGGCAAACAATAAGGCGCCCGTGACCAGCACGATCAGCTGGGGTGTCATCAGGGTCAGCTGCTGGCTTTGCTGCTCGTGCAAACGCAACAGCAGGACGACCGTCTGGTCTTCGAACAAGTCTTCGAAGCTGAAATGCTGCAACAGGCTGACGGCAGTTTCGTATTCCTCGGCCAACAACGCTTGTTCGAACGCCGCTCGCCAATCCTGCGTCGCGCTGAACCACTGACAGGCGCGCCGGTGCCAGGAACGCGCGCACGGCCAATGTGACTCCTGGATGATTCGCGACAGCGGGCGGAACACCTGGAGCCAGTCAGCGGACGCTTGCCAAGGCTCGATGAAGCAGCCCAGCACTTGCAGATCACGCAGCAACTGAGCGCCTTCGCCAGGGCCGAACAAATGCTCGCATAACGGCGCGTTGAACCGTGGCAGATGAGCCAGCACACGCCATGCCTCGTCCTGCTCCGGGGTCAGGTTGCTGAAGAGTTCGTGCTGCAGATAATCGAGCAGAGTGTCGACACGCTGCTGCGGCTGCAGGTTTTGCGACCAGTCGCACTTTTGCAGGAGCGCCATGCGCGCCCCCGCGCACCAGCCGCCGGTACGCTGGATGATACGGGCAGCGACACGCTCCGCCTGGTCTGGCGGCAAATGGTGCAACACCGATACCACTTCATCGTCAGTCAGCGCCAGGCTGGCGCTTTCGAATTCGTAGAGTTCGTCATCGAGCAACAGCCGCGGCCAGTTGCACTGCGGCCGGCGCCGAGTGCTGACCCACCAGGTGAGCGCCGGGCTGCTGACCGCCAGCAAGCGATCCAGCAGCGCATCCACAGCCGGATCCGGCAGACGACTGTAATCGTCGACAAACAGCGAAGTCGGCCTCGACCAATGGGCCAGTTCCGCCATCAGTTGCGTATCGTCAAGGCCTTCGACCAGCCCGAGCGCCCGCGTCAGACGCAGGCAGAATTCTTCGCTGCTGAGCGCCGCTCCCGCCAGCGGCAGCCAGATGGCCTCGCACTCTGCACGCACCTGAAGAAGACATTCGGTGAGCAGTGCGGTTTTGCCACTGCCCGCGGGCGCGCACAACAGCTTCACCCGCGCGCTGGATGCCAGCAAAGGTGCGCTCAAACGGCTGCGAGGTTGATGATGCGAAGAAAGCCTGGGCAAAAATCCGGGTCGATCCAGGCACGGGGTCATGGCGGTCATCGGGTGAGCCTTCTTATCGTTGTGCGCTCACCCTAGCCCTCTCCCGCGCCCTTGTTGACGAGTATTCAGCACGCTGATTGATGGCCATAAAAAAGGCGACCGTGCGGTCGCCTTTTGCCCAGCGGTGCAGCAGACCCGTTACCGTACGCCCTCGGCGCGCAGAGCCGAAGGTGTGTAATCGGCAGCCTTGGCTTCAAAGCCGAATTCGAAGCTGTGCTTCTCTTCGTTCTTCATGCCCAACGCAATGTAGCGGCCGGCGATGATGTCGTAGAGCGCTTCCAGGGTGTAAGCCTGGGCCTGATGATCGTAGTAGTACTGCGCGTGACCTTCGGCGACGCGCCACAGTTGCCCGCGACCGTCGTAGTGATCGGCCAGTGCCACTTGCCAGCTGTCCTCGTCGATGTACATGTGGCGCTTGGCGTAGATGTGCCGCTCGTTCGGTTTCACCGTGCCGATCACTTCCCAGACGCGGTGCAGTTCGTAACGGGTCAGGTCCTGATTGATGTGCCCGGCCTTGACGATGTCGTCGTACTTGAGCTTCGGCGAGTCGAGCTTGTAGCTGTTGTAGGGAATGTACATTTCCTTCTTGCCGACCAATTTCCAGTCATAGCGATCCGGCGCGCCGGAGAACATGTCGAAGTTGTCGGAAGTCCTCAGGCCATCGGCCGCTGTACCCGGACCGTCATAGGCCACTTGCGGCGCCCGACGTACGCGGCGTTGACCGGCGTTATAGATCCACGCCAGACGCGGTTCCTTCACCTGATCGAGGGTTTCGTGCACCAGCAGCACGTTACCGGCCAGCCGCGCCGGGGCGGTCACCGATTGCTTGAAGAAGGTCAGCACGTTGGCGGCTTTTTCCGGGTCGATGTCTTTCATCAGTTGCGGCACGGCGATCTCTTCTTCGAAGCGGATCGGCGTGTAGCTGCCGTTGGTCTGCGGCGTGACCTGGGTAATGATCCGCCGCAGATTGCCACCGTGATAACGGGTGATGTGGTTCCACAGCACCTCGACGCCGTTCTTCGGAATCGGGAAGGCGTAGTAGCGATTGCCGGTGAAATTGGCCAGGCCGTTGCCGTCGTTGATCGCGTTGACGTTGAGCGCGCTGCGCTTGGCCGACTCATAGATTTCCGCTGGCGCCCCCACGGTGCGGTGGGTCGGGTAGACCGGGATCTTGTAGGTTTCCGGATAGCGTTTGAACATCGCCACCTGGCCATCGGAGAGCTTGCTTTTGTACTGCTCGACGTTCGCGGCGGTGATGGTGAACAACGGTTTTTCGTTGGCAAACGGGTCGGCGAGGAAGCCCTTGCTGTCCACCGCACCGGCGTTTTTCGGGATGCCGCCGGTCCAGGCCGGGATCGAACCGTCCGCATTGCCGGCCTTCTCGGCGCCGAGCGGGGTCAGGCTGGTGCCGAGTTTGTTCGCCTCATCCGGCGACACCGCCGCCATCACGTTGGCCGCCAGCAGACTCAAGGCCAGCACGCCACATTGCAGAATCGTTTTGCGCATTGCAGTCATCCTTCTCGGGCAGATCAGAAGTTCACGCCGAAGCTCAGGGCCACGAAGTCGCGGTCTTCGAGGACGTTGTAGTCGCCACCGAAAAAGTCGGTGTAACTCAGGCTTGCGGTGTAGGTGTTGCGGTAGTCGGCATCGACGCCGAAGCTGATGGCTTTCGCACCTTCGTTGAACAGACCGTTGGGGCCGTAACCGGCGACGTCATGGGACCACGACAGGTTGGGCTTGAGGTTGATCCCGCCGATGACGTTGGCGTAATCGAGAATCGCCCGGGCGCGATAGCCCCACGAAGTCGAGGTGACGAAGCCGTCGGTATCGCCGCCGAAACCATACTGGCCGTACACCGAATCACGGCCGTAACGCAGCTCACTGCGGGACTCCAGACCACCGACATGCACCACCGCCGCTTCACCGACTACGGTCAGGCGTTCGGCGCCGAGCACCTGATCGAAGAAGTGCGTGAGGGTGCTCTGGATTTGCGTGACTTCCTTGCGCCGGTAGCCTTTGTTGTCGGCACCCGGCGAAGTAGCGAGTGGCGATGCGGTGCCGCCGGCAATCGGGTTGACCAGCGCCAGGGTCAGGTCGTTGGTGTTGACCTGCACCGGCGCGTTCGGCCGGTAGCTGACCTCGCCGGTCCACGCGGTGCCGGTGGGCAGAGTGGTGGAGAAACTCGCGCCGTACAGGCGAATGTCTTCCGGGTATTCGAGGTAGTACTGACCGCGCCCGAGCATCACGCTTTGCGCCAGCCCCGCACCGCTGCCAGGCGCAAGGCCGTTGGCAATGCCGACCATGCCTGGCAATGCCGCCAGTGTCGACAGCCCCGCCGTGGTGGTGCCGACCGTCGGCGTACGGCTGTGGTAGTTCATGAAGTAGAGGCCGTACTCGGTGTCTTCGCCGAGCCAGCGCAGCGCCGTGCCCCACTGCCCCGAATCGCGCGCATCGCGATCACCGCCACGGGGGATCACCACGCCCTCGCGGGTGACCTGGATGCCTTGGCCGAACGCAGTGGTCAGCGGCACCAGTGGCGCCACCGCTGGGCTGCCGACGGTGTAGCCGTTGTTGCAACCGTCCGCCGCGACGTCGACGCCAAAGAAGGTGCCGCAGTTGTCGAGAACGGTCTGGTCCCACTCCAGCTGGTAGAAGCCTTCGACCGAAAGTTTGTCGGTCAGGCTCTGCGAACCGAACAGCATGTTCACCGGAATCAGGCCTTCCTTGATCTCGGCACCGGGACGGCGGAATGCCGAGACGTCGACCGGGTTGATGCTGTTGATCGAGTTGCCGATGAAGGTACTTTCGCCCCAGCTCACCACCTGCTTGCCGGCCCGCACGGTGCCCGGCAGATCGGCGATGGCATAGTTGTGATAGACGAAGGCATCGAGGATCTGCGCGCCGGAAGACTTGGCGCCTTCCTTGCGGCCGCTGTCGCTGATCTGTTTGAACTCGCGGTCTTCGTCCTTGAGTTCGAAGTCGTACCAGTATTTGCCCCGCACGAACACGCCGGTATCGCCGTACTTCAGTTCGAGGTCGTGGATACCCTTGAAGATTTTCGAGAAGGTTTCGCCCTTCTTGAAATTCAGCCGCCCGTCATCACCGGTGGACGATTGTCCGCTGCCGCCATTGACCGTGCCGACCAGCGAACTGTCGGCATCGCGCAGGCCCCAGCTCGCGCCGACCGAGAGTGACGAGTCGAAGGTGCCTTCGATTTCGCCGATGTTGAAGGCGACCGCGTGCGCCTGGGCGCCGCAACCCAGAGCCACCGCAGCGGCCAGCGCCTGCGGTGTGAAGATGGCGCGCATTGTTGTTTTTGTCATGCGTCTTCCCCGGTGAGTGACAGAAGGCC
>NZ_RCNZ01000060.1:0-77543 GCF_004307525.1 Pseudomonas sp. Sample_21
GTTCTACGGCATGTCGACCTTCGAAGGGCCGATGATGGCGATCAAGACCGTCAACTCGCTCTCGCACTACACCGACTGGACCATCGGCCACGTACACGCCGGCGCCCTCGGTTGGGTAGCGATGATCTCGATCGGCGCGATCTACCACATGATTCCGAAACTGTTCGGCCGGGCGCAGATGCACAGCACCGGGCTGATCAATGCGCACTTCTGGCTTGCGACCATCGGTACCGTGCTCTACATCGCCTCGATGTGGGTCAACGGCATCACCCAGGGCCTGATGTGGCGTGCAATCAACGATGACGGCACCCTCACCTACTCGTTCGTCGAAGCGCTGCAGGCCAGCCACCCGGGCTTCATCGTCCGTGCGCTGGGCGGTGCTTTCTTTGCCAGCGGCATGCTGCTGATGGCTTACAACGTGTACCGCACCGTTCGTGCGTCGGATCCGGTTGAAGCCGAAGCCGCCGCCAAGATTGCCGTCGTTGGAGCTCACTGATGAAGCATGAAGCTGTCGAGAAGAATATTGGCCTGCTGGCCTTCTTCATGGTCATCGCCGTCAGCGTCGGTGGCCTGACCCAAATCGTTCCGCTGTTCTTCCAGGACGTCACCAACAAGCCGGTCGAGGGCATGAAGCCGCGCTCGGCGCTGGAACTGGAAGGCCGCGACGTGTACATCGCCAACGGTTGTGTCGGCTGCCACTCGCAGATGATCCGCCCGTTCCGCGCTGAAACCGAACGCTATGGCCACTATTCGGTTGCCGGTGAAAGCGTCTGGGACCACCCGTTCCTGTGGGGTTCCAAACGCACCGGTCCGGACCTGGCCCGCGTGGGCGGTCGTTACTCCGATGACTGGCAACGTGCGCACTTGTATAACCCGCGCAACGTGGTCCCCGAGTCGAAAATGCCGGCTTACCCGTTCCTCGTGGAAAACAAGCTCGACGGCAAGGAAACCGCGAAAAAAATGGAAGTCTTGCGCACCCTCGGCGTGCCTTACACCGACGAAGACATCGCCGGTGCACAGGATGCCGTGAAGGGCAAAACCGAAATGGACGCGCTGGTGGCCTATCTGCAAGGCCTGGGCACCATCATCAAAAGCAAACGGTGAATCTGATGGATATCGGGATGATTCGAGGCCTGGGCACCGTGGTCGTGATGGTGGCCTTCATCGGTCTGGCCTTGTGGGTGTTCAGCCCCAAGCGCAAGTCGGAATTCGACGACGCGACCATGCTGCCTTTTGCCGATGATCCCGAAGCCATCAAGCACGTCGAGCAAGCTTCTAGGAGTAACAAAGAATGACTACATTCTGGAGTCTGTACGTCACAGTCCTCAGTCTCGGTACGATCTTCGCCCTGACCTGGCTGCTGCTGTCGACCCGCAAGGGCCAGCGCAGCGAACAGACGGACGAGACGGTCGGCCACTCCTTCGACGGGATCGAGGAGTACGACAACCCGCTGCCGAAATGGTGGTTCATGCTGTTCGTCGGCACCATCATTTTTGCCCTGGGTTATCTGGTGCTGTACCCGGGTCTGGGCAACTGGAAAGGTTTGCTGCCGGGCTACAACTATCTGGATACCGAGAAGCAGACCGCGTTCGCCAACGGCCAGACCGGCTGGACCGGCGTCCACGAGTGGGAAAAGGAAATGGCCCGTTCGGACGCGCGCTTCGGTCCGATTTTCGCCAAGTTCGCGGCGATGCCGATCGAAGAAGTCGCCAAGGATCCGCAAGCACTGAAGATGGGCGGCCGTCTGTTCGCGTCCAACTGCTCGGTGTGCCACGGTTCCGACGCCAAGGGCGCCTATGGCTTCCCCAATCTGACCGACGCCGACTGGCGCTGGGGCGGTGAGCCGGAAACCATCAAGACCACCATCATGGGCGGCCGCCACGCGGTGATGCCGGCGTGGGCGGAAGTGATCGGTGAGCAAGGCGTGGCTGACGTAGCGGCCTTCGTGGTGACCAATCTCGACGGGCGCAAACTGCCGGAAGGCACCAAGGCCGACCCGGCCAACGGCCAGAAACTCTTCGCCGCCAACTGCGTGGCTTGCCACGGCCCTGCCGGTAAAGGCACCCCGGCCATGGGTGCGCCTGACCTGACCCATCCGGGCGCATTCATCTACGGCTCGAGCTTCGCGCAACTGCAGCAGACCATCCGCTACGGCCGTCAGGGCCAGATGCCGGCTCAGGAACAACTGCAGGGCAATGACAAGGTGCACCTGCTGGCGGCGTATGTTTACAGCCTGTCTCACGGTGAAAAAGCACCGGAGGCGAAGGCTGAGTAAGGCCAACGCTTGAAGCAAAAAAGGCCCCGCCAATGGGAATTGGCGGGGCCTTTTTTCATGCTGGCATTCACGATTCGAAACGCTTGCTCGATGGACCTGAGCTGAGATGCACGGTAGGTTTTTTTTCGCCCCGATAAGCCATATCGGCTCCACTTCAAGGATGAAGCCCCAATGTCGAAAGACGACCAAAGCACACTGCAAAATCAGCCTCAGCCCGGCTCGACCCATAGGGCAGGGTTCGAACGAATTGTGAAACCGTTACTCGAGGTATCGCAGAAAACCATTATCAGCCCCGGTAACGGTGGCGGACTCGACGGCCTCGGCGGCGGTAGATTGCTCTGACAAGGGCAGCAAAAAACACCGAATTTACGCCCTATATCCAGCGCCTCGCGTCTTGGCGGGAGGCATTTTCGCCGGTGCCCTTATGAAAGTGACAAACCGATCGTCCTCGACCCGCCTTTCCGATTGCAGGGGAAATCTCAAGGTAGTAACGTTCCTACATCAGAATTTCTGGAGGCCAAACATGATGGCCATCACCACTATTTCCAGCCGCGAGTTCAACCAGGACACCAGTGCAGCCAAAAAAGCCACGCATCAAGGTCCAGTGATCATTACTGACCGAGGCAGGCCTGCCCACGTGTTGCTCAGCATCGAGGAGTACCAGAAACTGACGGGTTGCCAGACCAGCATCGTTGAGCTACTGGCGATGCCGGATGCGCTTGAAATCGAATTCGAACCCGAGCGCGCCGTCATCACTCCTCGCAGCGTGGACCTTTCCTGATGTTTCTGCTGGATACCAATGTAGTTTCCGAGCTGCGGAAAAACCAAGCCGACAGGCATGTGGTGAAATGGGCAAACAGCATTTCCCCAGCCAGCCTGTATCTATCCGCAATCACTGTGCTGGAACTGGAAACGGGCGTCCTGCGTATCGAACGTCGTGACCCTTCACAAGGCCAACTGCTGCGCAACTGGCTGGAACATCACGTCAAACCGGCGTTCTCTGGCAGAATCCTGCCGGTCGATAGCAGCGTCGCCATCCGGTGCGCACGATTGCATGTTCCCGACCGCAGCAATGAATGCGACGCCTTGATCGCCGCCACCGCGCTTGTACACGGGCTTACGCTGGTAACTCGCAACATTGCGGACTTCCAACACAGCGGCGTCAATCTGATCAACCCATGGATCGCTGCCAACACCTGATTGATGAAGACCCCGCCCTATCAGCGGCGGGGCTTTTGTCAGGGGCGTTGGGCGAAGATTGAATGCACCACAGTGGTGTCGATCAACGTTCGATTGCGCCATTGGTTGTTCTTCACCAGGTACACCTGGAGTTGCTTGCGATCCTCAGTGAAACTGGCAATCAGATAGGTTTGCTGAGAGGTACTGCCGCTCAGGTACATGGGCACGTTACCTTGCTGATAGGCATCACCTCCGTCCTCGTGCAAATGGCCGGCAAAAATCGCCGTCACTCGATATTTGTTAACCATGTCGTAGAAGCGTTTCTGTTGCGCCTGGGTTCCCATGTGGTTCAACGGCTTATGCATGTTGATGATGATGGCGTAGCCCGACGCTCGCGCCAGCCTGAGATCCGTCTCGAGCCAGTCCAGAGCATCGTTGATTTCGAACGTCGTCGGGTTCAATGGATGAGCAATCCGGGCGGTATAGGTCGGTTCGTTGTTGAGCTGAACCATATGCACTTCACCGATATTTTTCGAATAGGCGAGACTGCCCGAATAGGTCTTGCTCAGAAAGCCACTGGTAATCTTCAGATCAAAGTTATCGACCTTACCCTCATGATGCTCCTTGAACTCGACGATACTTCCTGCCGCGCAGCTATTGCTAAAGCAATCATCGACATTGTTTTCATAGTCGTGATTACCAAGCCCGTAGAGATATTCGCCCTTGAAATGTTTATCCAGCAGATCCTTCATGAACGAGCGCTGCCAGCCATGTCCGAATGCGGTTATATCACCATTGATCATCAAGGGAACCTGCGCTTGAGAGCCGTGTTGATTTCTGAATTCGGCAATGCTCGCAAGTTGGGTTTCCACCAGCCATTTCGAGCGGTCCTTGAATTCGGAATCGGATTCGGGTATGCGGCGATCGGTCTTGTCCGTCCACGGATATTGAGTATCCGAAGCAAACACCATGTGTTTCGGCATGTCAGTAGCGGCCTGAGCGGTAATAGCCGAAGCTAACATCCAGGCACCCACAAAGATGCTCTTGAGATTATTCAAATTCATGCTTTTAAATTCCATTTAAGTTAACTATCAATACGCAAAAGAATTTCGCGAGAGCAAAACTTATGCGATCACAGCTAAAACTTCAAAGCATTCATAAACAACAATCAAGTTTATATATTTCAGACCCAACAACTTGTAACAGGCAGCCAATTCAATCTGTGGCTCTTGTAGCCGAAGTGGCAACGACGGACGGTTTGTCGTTCAACTTGCGACATCGACGGTTGTTGCTTGAACAAGCGATTGAAAAGATGAACTAGCCGCTTCGGCAAAACCGTCCATACTCAACAAGTCAATTGATCTGCGTCAGGCTTTTGCGCAATCGCTACACCATCCGCATTTTTTACCCAACGCGACCAAAGGTCGCACCCTTGAGCCAGAGCGGCAGGCGTATCATCACGCTACTGCAACAGCCCTTTTTGACTTCGGTTGGCACGTATCGACCGAGGCATTTTTCCACTGCCGTGGGATGCAATGATGAGCAATCAGATTCCGGTACACGACGTCACGCCGCCGAGCAAGAACGCGAACAACAGCGTCGACCTTTATGCCTCACGAGAAAAAATCTACACCCGTGCCTTCACCGGCTTGTTCCGCAATCTGCGGATGCTCGGCGGTGCGGCGTTGTTTCTGCTGTATTTCGGCACGGTGTGGCTGAACTGGGGCGGTCACCAGGCGGTGTGGTGGAACCTGCCGGAGCGCAAGTTCTTCATTTTCGGCGCGACCTTCTGGCCACAGGATTTCATCCTGCTCTCGGGGCTGTTGATCATTGCCGCGTTCGGCCTGTTCTTCATCACCGTGTACGCCGGGCGCGTCTGGTGCGGTTATACCTGCCCGCAGAGCGTGTGGACCTGGATTTTCATGTGGTGCGAAAAGGTCACCGAAGGCGACCGCAACCAGCGCATCAAGCTCGACAAGGCGCCGATGAGCGCCAACAAATTCCTGCGCAAACTGGCCAAGCATTCGCTGTGGCTGCTGATCGGTTTTGTCACCGGCATGACCTTTGTCGGCTACTTCTCGCCGATACGCGAACTGGTCATCGAATTTTTCACCGGTCAGGCCGATGGCTGGTCGTATTTCTGGGTCGGTTTTTTCACCCTCGCCACGTACGGCAATGCCGGCTGGTTGCGTGAGCAGGTGTGCATCTACATGTGCCCGTATGCGCGCTTCCAGAGCGTGATGTTCGACAAGGACACGCTGATCGTTTCCTACGACCCGCGCCGTGGCGAAAGCCGTGGGCCGCGCAAGAAAGGCATCGACTACAAGGCGCTGGGGCTGGGCGATTGCATCGACTGCACGATGTGCGTGCAGGTCTGCCCGACCGGCATCGACATCCGCGATGGCCTGCAGATCGAGTGCATCGGCTGCGCTGCGTGCATCGATGCCTGCGACAGCATCATGGACAAGATGGATTACCCGCGCGGGCTGATCAGCTACACCACCGAACACAACCTCTCCGGGCAGAAAACCCATAAACTGCGACCGCGCCTGATCGGCTACGC
This sequence comes from Pseudomonas sp. Sample_21, assembly GCF_004307525.1. Classification (NCBI taxonomy): domain Bacteria; kingdom Pseudomonadati; phylum Pseudomonadota; class Gammaproteobacteria; order Pseudomonadales; family Pseudomonadaceae; genus Pseudomonas; species Pseudomonas sp. Sample_21. The sequence continues at coordinate 6,018 of NZ_RCNZ01000060.1, forward strand.
CGTAGTGCTGCTGGCGATGATCAGCCTGTTGGTCGCCGCGTTCTTCATGCGCTCACTGGTCGGTTTCGACGTCAGCAAGGACCGCGTGCTGTACCGCGAAAACGCTGAAGGCCGGATCGAAAACGTCTACAGCCTGAAGATCATGAACAAGGATCAGCGCGACCACACTTACCTGCTGCAAGCCGAGGGCCTGCCGGACCTGCGCCTGCAAGGCAAGCGCGAGATCAAGGTTGCTGCCGGCGATATCGTCAGCATGCCGGTCGAGTTGTCGAGCGCACCGGAACAACTGCCATCGAGTACCAATGAGGTGAAATTCATCCTCAAGGACGCCGATGACAACAGCGTCCACGTTGAAGCCAAGAGCCGATTCATCGGCCCACAAATCCGTTGAGAGAATTTTGAACATGCCCGCTGCAAACGCCGCAAGTCCCTGGTACAAGCACCTCTGGCCGTGGATCATCATCGCGATTCTGGCCTGCTCGGTGGCCTTGACCCTGTCCATGGTGACCATCGCGGTGAACAACCCGGACAATCTGGTCAACGACAACTATTACGAAGCGGGCAAAGGCATCAACCGTTCACTGGATCGCGAGCTGCTGGCGCAAACCCTGAAGCTGCGTGCGGCGGTGCATCTGGATGACGTGACCGGTGAAGTCGATCTGCGCTTGAACGGTGACAGCCAGCCGCAAACCCTGGAACTGAACCTGATCTCGCCGACCCAGCCGGAGAAGGATCGCAAGATTGTTTTGACCCGCAGTGGCAGCGAGAGCGGGCGCTACATCGGCCAGTTGAGCGACAAGGTTGAAGGGCGACGGTTTGTCGAGTTGCTTGGCAGCCAGGATGAGCACGTGTGGCGCATGTTTGAAGAAGAACTGGTCAGCCATGACAAGGAACTGCTGCTGGGTGATGAGCCATTGCAGGGTGCCGAAGACCTGAAAAACTAAGCCTTACTCTGATCGTTCCCACGCTCTGCGTGGGAACGCAGCCAGGGACGCTCCGCGTCCCAGCCGAAGCGGACGCGGAGCGTCCGGGGAGGCATTCCCACGCGGAGCGTGGGAACGATCATCGGAACGCGCACCATGACCAGCCCAACCCCCTGCTACCACTGCGCCCTGCCCGTCCCGTCCGGCAGCCGCTTCACCGCCGTCGTCCTCGGGCAGGCCCGCGAGTTCTGCTGCCCGGGCTGTCAGGCGGTGGCCGAAGCCATTGTCGCCGGTGGTCTGGAAAGCTATTACCAGCATCGCAGCGAAGCGTCGGCCAATCCCGAAGCGCTGCCGGTGCAACTGACTGATGAACTGGCGCTGTACGACCGCGCCGACGTGCAGCAACCCTTCGTGCGCCACGAAGGCGATCTGGCCGAAACCACCTTGTTGATGGAAGGCATCAGTTGCGCCGCCTGCGGCTGGCTGATCGAGAAACACCTGCGCACCCTCCCCGCCGTCGCCGAAGCGCGGTTGAACCTGTCCAACCATCGCCTGCACGTACGCTGGGCCGACGCACAATTGCCGCTGAGCCAGATCCTCGCCGAGCTGCGCCACATCGGTTACGCCGCCCACCCGTACCAGTCCGATCGCGCGAGCGAACAATTGGCCAGCGAGAATCGCCTGGCCCTGCGCCAGCTCGGCGTCGCCGGGTTGCTGTGGTTTCAGGCGATGATGGCGACCATGGCCACCTGGCCGGAATTCAACATCGATCTGAGCCCGGAGCTGCACACAATCCTGCGCTGGGTCGCGCTGTTTCTCACCACACCCATCGTGTTCTACAGCTGCGCGCCGTTCTTCAAAGGCGCAATGCGCGATCTGCGCACCCGCCACCTGACCATGGACGTCTCGGTGTCGCTGGCGATCGGCAGCGCTTACATCGCCGGGATCTGGACGTCGATCACCGGGGTCGGCGAGCTGTACTTCGATGCGGTCGGCATGTTCGCCCTGTTTCTTTTGGCCGGGCGCTATCTGGAACGCCGCGCCCGCGAACGCACCGCTGCTGCCACCGCGCAACTGGTCAACCTGTTACCGGCCTCGTGCCTGCGCCTGGATAGCGATGGCCAGAGCGAACGCATCCTGCTCAGCGAGTTGCGCGTGGGCGAGCGGATTCTGGTGCAGCCGGGCTCGATTCTGCCGGCAGACGGCAAGATCATCGACGGCCAGTCGAGCATCGACGAATCGCTGCTGACCGGCGAATACCTGCCACAGCCACGCACGCTCGGTGATGCGGTCACTGCGGGCACGCTCAACGTCGAAGGCGCATTGACCGTGCAAGTGCAGGCGCTGGGACAGGACACGCGTCTCTCCGCGATCGTGCGCCTGCTCGATCGCGCTCAGGCGCAGAAACCGCGTCTGGCGGAAATCGCCGACCGCGCCGCGCAATGGTTTTTGCTGCTGTCGCTGATTGCTGCGGCAGTGATCGGCCTGCTGTGGTGGCAGCTGGACTCAGCGCGGGCGTTCTGGATCGTCCTCGCCATGCTGGTAGCGACCTGCCCGTGCGCGCTGTCATTGGCGACGCCGACCGCCCTCACTGCCGCCACCGGCACCCTGCACAAACTCGGCCTGCTGCTGACACGCGGCCATGTGCTGGAAGGCTTGAACCAGATCGACACAGTGATCTTCGACAAGACCGGCACGCTCACTGAAGGCCGCTTGGTGCTGCGCTCGATTCGCCCGCTCGGCGCGCTCGACAGCGAGCAATGCCTGAGCCTTGCCGCTGCGCTGGAAAACCGTTCGGAACACCCGATTGCCCGCGCTTTCGGGCGTGCGCCGCTGGCCGCTGAGGACGTACACAGCACACCGGGGCTTGGCCTGGAGGGCGTGGTCGGTGAGCAACGCTTGCGCATCGGTCAGGCCGAATTTGCCTGCGCCCTGAGCGGCGCGGCACTGCCGTCAATGCCTGATGAAGCCGGACAATGGTTGCTGCTCGCTGACACCCACGGGCCGCTGGCGTGGCTAGTGCTCGATGATCGTCTGCGTGACGACGCTCCCGCCCTGCTCGCGGCCTGCAAAGCGCGGGGCTGGCGCACCTTGCTGTTGTCCGGCGACAGTTCGCCGATGGTCGCCAGCGTCGCCGCCGAACTGGGCATCGACGAGGCCCGTGGCGGCTTGCGCCCCGATGACAAACTGCAAGTGCTGCAACAACTGCACAAGGAAGGACGCAAAGTGTTGATGCTTGGTGACGGCGTCAACGACGTGCCGGTGCTGGCTGCGGCCGATATCAGCGTGGCCATGGGCTCGGCCACCGATCTGGCGAAAACCAGCGCCGATGCGGTGTTGCTTTCCAACCGCCTTGACGCTCTGGTGCAAGCTTTCACGCTGGCGCGACGCACGCGCCGGGTAATCATCGAAAACCTGCTGTGGGCAGCGCTGTACAATGGCCTTATGTTGCCGTTCGCCGCCCTCGGCTGGATCACTCCGGTGTGGGCGGCGGTCGGCATGTCGATCAGTTCGCTGACCGTGGTGCTCAACGCCCTGCGCCTGACTCGCCTGCCGAGCGCGCCGGCCGCCGGCAGCCCGACCCAAACCCGCCCGCTGCCGGCCTGAGCCGCGCGGGCCTGGAGTTACCGATGCCAGCTCTCTACGTGATGATTCCCGCTGCCTTGCTCATCGTCGCCATCGCCGTGTACATCTTCTTCTGGGCGGTGGACAGCGGTCAGTACGACGACCTCGACGGCCCGGCGCACAGCATCCTGTTTGACGATCAGGATCCCAACCACACCGCTGCGGTGGACGAAGCCAACGCCGGCAAACCGGACGACAAGGTGCCGCCCCATGCTTGAACTGGCGCCCCTGCTGGTCTCGGCGCTGATCCTCGGCCTGCTCGGAGGCGGCCACTGTCTGGGTATGTGCGGCGGCCTGATGGGCGCGCTGACCCTGGCGATTCCCAAGGAGCAGCGCAGCCGGCGCTTTCGTCTGTTGCTGGCGTATAACCTCGGGCGGATTCTCAGTTATGCCACGGCGGGATTGCTCATCGGCCTCGCCGGCTGGGCAGTCGCCAACAGCCCGGCGGCGCTGTTCATGCGCGTACTGGCCGGGTTGCTGCTGATTGCCATGGGCTTGTACCTGGCCGGTTGGTGGAGCGGGCTCACCCGTATCGAAGCGCTCGGGCGTGGCTTGTGGCGTTTCATTCAACCGGTGGCGAATCGCTTGCTGCCGGTTTCCAGCCTGCCGCGTGCCTTGCTGCTCGGCGCACTGTGGGGCTGGCTGCCGTGCGGGCTGGTTTACAGCACCTTGCTGTGGAGCGCGAGTCAAGGCAATGCGCTGGACAGTGCGTTGCTGATGCTCGCTTTCGGCCTCGGCACCTGGCCGGTGCTGCTCGCCACCGGGCTGGCGGCTGAACGGGTGACGGCGATCTTGCGCAAACGCAGCGTGCGCATGGCGGGGGGCTTGCTGGTGATTCTGTTTGGCTTATGGACCCTTCCCGGCCCGCATCAGCATTGGCTTATGGGCCATTAAATGTGTGACGCGGCCTTCGCGAGCAGGTTCGCTTTCACAGGTCTTGAGTACGCTGCAAATCCAATGTGGGAGCGAGCCTGCTCGCGAAGACGCCCGCACGAACAACACAAATCCTCGCCGTTGATGCAAATCAAGATGCCCTGTAACGCCCTCCCCTAGACTCGCCACACTGCCAGCCTATCCGGGGGAATGCCCGCATGCTCGACGCCATTCGTTGGGACTCTGATCTGATCCGCCGCTACGATCTGGCGGGGCCACGCTACACCTCGTACCCGACCGCCGTGCAATTTCACGGTCAGGTCGGCACTTTCGACCTGTTCCATGCCCTGCGCGACAGCCGCAAGGCGCAGCGGCCGTTGTCGCTGTACGTGCATGTGCCGTTCTGCGCGAACATTTGCTACTACTGCGCTTGCAACAAGGTCATCACCAAGGATCGCGGTCGCGCGCAACCGTATCTGCAACGGCTTGAGCAGGAAATCCAGTTGATTGCCTGCCACCTCGACCCGGCGCAAACCGTCGAGCAACTGCATTTCGGTGGCGGCACACCGACCTTTCTCAGCCACGACGAGTTGCGTCAGTTGATGGCGCACCTGCGCAAGCATTTCAACTTGCTCAACGATGATTCGGGCGATTACGGCATCGAAATCGACCCCCGCGAAGCCGACTGGTCGACCATGGGCCTGCTGCGCGAACTGGGTTTCAACCGGGTCAGCATTGGCCTGCAGGATCTTGACCCGGCGGTGCAGCGCGCGGTCAATCGCCTGCAAAGCCTGGAAGAAACCCGCGCGGTGATCGATGCGGCGCGCACTTTGCAGTTTCGCTCGATCAACATCGATCTGATTTATGGCCTGCCAAAGCAGACACCGGACAACTTCGCTCGCACCGTCGAGGAAGTGATCAGTCTGCAACCGGATCGCCTGTCGGTGTTCAACTATGCGCACCTGCCGGAACGCTTCATGCCGCAACGGCGGATCAACAGCAGCGACTTGCCGAGCCCGGCGCACAAGCTGGAAATGCTCCAGCGCACCATCGAGCAACTGACCGCTGCTGGCTACCGCTACATCGGCATGGACCACTTCGCCCTGCCCGATGACGAACTGGCGATTGCCCAGGAAGAACACACCCTGCAACGCAACTTCCAGGGCTACACCACCCACGGCCATTGCGACCTGATTGGCCTGGGCGTGTCGGCGATCAGCCAGATCGGCGATCTGTACTGCCAGAACAGCAGCGACCTCAACGCGTATCAGAACAGCCTCGCCAGCGCGCAGTTGGCGACCAGTCGCGGCCTAGTGTGCAACGCCGACGACCGCTTGCGCCGCGCAGTGATTCAGCAACTGATCTGCAATTTCAAACTTGAGTTCGCCGAGATCGAGCAGCAGTTCAACATCGATTTTCAAGGCTACTTCGGCGCGCTGTGGCCGCAGTTGCAAGGTATGGCCGAGGATGGCCTGATCAGGTTCGAGCGCGAGCGCATTGAGGTGCTGCCGGCGGGCCGATTGCTGGTGCGCTCGGTGTGCATGGTCTTCGATGCGTACCTGGAGCAGCAGAACCGCCAGCGTTTCTCGCGAGTGATTTAAGGCTTGGTCAGCAACGAGCCGACCTTGAGGTTCTGATCAGGGTTGAGCGCCGACTGGTTCATGACTTTCGACAAGGAAAGGTTGGCGGTGATCAGGCCGCTGTTGAGGGCGGCGATGGCGCCACGTAATGCGGCGAGCTTGTTGATCTTTTCCTCGTTGGAGAGGGTTCTGTCTGACATGACCGCCGCCATGCGGGCTTTTTTCTCGATGATTTCTTTTTGGATCTTGCGAATCATCTTCAGCAACTGCTGGATGTTCTCCGGCAAGCCACTGTTGTCGATGTCGCTGTTTTCGCCGCCGACAGCGGCGGATTTGGCGATGGCCGCGCCGGACAGCGACACTTTGACGCCCTCGACCAAGGTCGGGGTTGCCGTATTCGACAATGCGTCGTCGCGGTCGATTGCAGCGTCGGGACCGGTTACCTCCGGCGAAGCAGCAATGCCGCTGCTACCGGGGCTTAGCGTGCCAATGGCGGTCATCGGGGCCTTCCTTGGATGAGTACTGATAGTGGGTTATCGGCCGCCGGTGCTGCGGCTTTATGTCTGTAGGACAACGCCGCCGCGTGCTGGCCTGAATGTCCTTCCGTGGGTTACCCTTACGGCTTATGTGTGTTTTCCCACAAGGATTGAAGAAATGTCCGAGCCAGTCAAACTGCGCGCTCACAACCAGGCCCACTGCAAGGATTGCAGCCTGGCCCCGCTCTGCCTGCCACTTTCTCTGAATCTGGAAGACATGGATGCGCTCGACGAAATCGTTAAACGCGGCCGCCCGCTGAAGAAAGGCGAGTTCCTGTTCCGCCAGGGCGACACCTTCGATTCCGTTTATGCAGTCCGCTCCGGCGCGCTGAAAACCTTCAGCCTGAGCGATGCCGGCGAAGAGCAACTGACCGGCTTCCACCTGCCGAGTGAACTGGTTGGCCTGTCGGGCATGGACACCGAAAAACACCCGGTCTCGGCCCAGGCGCTGGAAACCACTTCGGTCTGCGAAATCCCCTTCGAACGCCTCGACGAACTCGCGCTGCAATTGCCACAATTGCGCCGCCAGTTGATGCGGGTGATGAGCCGCGAGATTCGCGACGATCAGCAAATGATGCTGCTGCTGTCGAAGAAGACCGCCGACGAGCGCATCGCCACTTTTCTGGTCAACCTGTCGGCACGTTTCCGTGCTCGCGGCTTCTCGGCCAACCAGTTCCGGCTGAGCATGTCGCGCAATGAAATCGGCAATTACCTGGGCCTGGCGGTGGAAACCGTGTCGCGGGTGTTCACCCGTTTCCAGCAGAACGAGCTGATTGCCGCCGAGGGCAAGGAGATCCACATCCTCGACCCGATCCAGTTGTGCGCGCTGGCTGGCGGGTCGATCGAAGGCTGATCACGACCCGCGGTTGAGCGAATCGTTTCAGCCGCGGGTATACTGCGCCGTTTGCAGCCCTGCCAGGACACCCCGATGGTCTTCGACTCCTTCCACATCAAATCCCTGATCCGCCCCGTGATCGACTTTCCGAAACCGGGCGTGATCTTTCGCGACATCACCCCGCTGTTCCAGTCGCCGACGGCCCTGCGCCTGGTGATGGACAGCTTCGCCCACCGCTATGTCGAAGCCGACTTCACCCACATCGGCGCCATGGATGCCCGTGGTTTTCTGATCGGTTCTGTACTGGCCTACCAGTTGAACAAGCCGCTGGTGCTGTTCCGCAAGCAAGGCAAACTGCCGGCGGACGTGCTCGCCGAAGGTTATGCGACCGAATACGGCGAAGCGTTTCTGGAAGTGCACGCCGACAGCCTGTGTGAAGGCGATTCGGTGGTGATGTTCGATGACCTGATCGCTACCGGCGGCACGCTGATCGCAGCGGCCAACCTGATTCGCCGCATGGGCGCGCGGGTGCATGAAGCGGCGGCCATCATTGATCTGCCAGAGCTGCAAGGCTCGCAGCGCTTGCAGGATATGGGTATTCCGACGTTTTGCCTGACGCAGTTTGCTTTGACCGATAAATAAGCAGCGTCTGACAGGCCGCTTTCGCGAGCAGGCTCGCTCCCACAGGGCAATGCATTACAACTGTGGGAGCGAGCCTGCTCGCGAAGGGGCCGGCAGCTACACCGCAAGATTTAAAGCCCCATCTGCTTGCTGATGATTTCATTCATCACTTCCCGCGTTCCGCCGCCAATCGACAGAATGCGGTTATCCCGATACAGCCGTTCCACCAGGCTTTCACGCATGTAACCGAGCCCGCCAAGAATCTGCACCGCTTCGGTGGTGATCCGGTCCGAGGTGTCGGTGGCGAAGTTCTTCGCCATGGAAATCTCCTTGATCACGCTCTGCCCCGCCGCCATTTTCGCCGCTTGCCGGTAAGTGAACTCGCGCGACACTTCCAGCGCCGTGGCCATTTCGGCGAGGCGATGTTTGATCACTTGAAATTTGCCGATGGGTTTGCCGAACGCCTCACGCTCGCGCGCCCACTTGAGGCTCTCCTCCAGCGCCAATTGCGCCGTCATGTTGGCCATCAGCGCCAGCGCCAGCCGTTCGCTCTGGAAATTGCCCATGATGCAGGCGAAGCCCATGTTCTCTCCGCCAATGAGGTTTCCTACAGGCACGCGGCAATCGTCGAAGAACAACTCAGCGGTGTCCGACGCCCACCAGCCCATTTTCTTCAATTGCCGACCGACACTGAAACCCGGCGTGCCCTTCTCGATCAGCAACAGGCTGATACCGCCGAACCCCTGCGCACCGGTACGCACCGCGACGGTGTAGAAATCCGCGCGCACACCGCTGGTAATGAAAGTTTTGCTGCCACTGACCCGGTAGAAGTCACCGTCACGCACGGCGCGGGTTTGCAAGTTGGCGACGTCGGAGCCGCCGCCGGGCTCGGTGACTGCCAGCGCGCTGATTTTCTCGCCGCTGAGCACCAGCGGTACCACCCGCTCGCGAACTTCAGGCCGCGCCCATTTGACGATCGGCGGCAGGCCGATATCCAGCGAACCCAGCCCCGCCACCAGGCCACCAGAGCCACAGCGCATCAGCTCTTCACTGGCGGCGACCTTGGCGAACAGATCGCCCTCATGGCTGCCGCCGAGCGCTTCGGGATAGCCGATACCGAGAATGCCCGCCGCACCGGCCTTGAGGTACAGCTCACGGGGAAAGCTTTCGGCTTCTTCCCACTGATCGATGTCCGGCAGGATCTCGCGTTCGACGAAACGTCTGACGCTGTCGCGGACCAATTGATGGCTGGGGTCGAAGTATTCCTGAAAGGCAGGCATGGGCGAGCTCCACGGAAGGGTTCGCCGACGTTAACCGAGCGCTTGCTTGGTTATCAATGAAATTGTGTGAATCAGATGGACCGCGGCGCGCCATTCGCGAGCAGGCTCGCTCCCACAGGGGATTTGTGAACGACACAAAACCAATGTGGGAGCGAGCTTGCTCGCGAAGGCGTCAGTTCAGACGCCGCAAATTCAGAGGGAAATCGGTTTACGCCCGGCAAACGAATGCGCCAGCGTGCCGCCGTCGACCAGCTCCAGCTCACCGCCCAGCGGCACGCCGTGGGCAATCCGCGAGGCGACCAGGCCTTTGTTGTTGAGCAACTGCGCGATGTAGTGCGCGGTCGCCTCGCCTTCCACGGTCGGGTTGGTGGCGAGGATGACTTCGGTAAAGGTCCCCGCCTCTGCTATCCGCGCCATCAGTTGCGGAATCCCGATCGCTTCCGGCCCCAGGCCATCCAGCGGCGACAAGTGCCCCTTGAGCACGAAATAGCGGCCACGGAAGCCGGTCTGCTCCACCGCATAAACATCCATCGGCCCTTCGACCACGCAGAGCAGCGTGTCATCGCGGCGCGGGTCGGCGCATTGCGGGCAGAGGTCGTCTTCGGTCAGCGTGCGGCACTGGCGGCAATGGCCGACGCCTTCCATGGCCTGGCTCAAGGCCTGGGCCAGACGGGTACCACCGCTGCGATCACGTTCGAGCAACTGCAACGCCATGCGCTGAGCGGTTTTCTGACCCACGCCCGGCAAGGTGCGCAGAGCGTCGATCAGTTGGCGAATCAAGGGGCTGAAGCTCATGGGTAAACAGTCCGACTAAACAACGAGACGCGGTTTATACCCGCGCCTCTGGCCAGCGTCAAATCCTCAGTCCTGGGCGACCCGGACCACCAGTTTGCCGAAGTTGCGCCCTTCCAGCAGACCGATGAACGCCTCGGGCGCCTGCTCCAGGCCTTCGACCACGTCTTCGCGAAATTTCACCTTGCCGTCGCGTACCCACGGCACCATGTGGCTGATGAATTCCGGCTGACGATCACCGTAATCGTCGAAGACGATGAAGCCCTGAATACGCACACGCTTGGTGAGCAAAGTGCGTTGCAGCATCGGCAGACGATCCGGGCCGGTCGGCGCTTCGGCGGCGTTGTAGCCGGCGATCAGGCCGCACAACGGAATGCGCGCCTTGGGATTGAGCAACGGCAAGACTGCGTCGAAGACATGGCCGCCGACGTTCTCATAATAAATGTCGATGCCGTTGGGACAGGCCTTGGCCAATTGCTCGGCGAAGTCGTCGGCCTTGTGGTCGATGCAGGCATCAAAACCCAGCTCCTCAACGACGTATTTGCACTTCTCGGCCCCACCGGCCACACCGACCGCGCGCAGACCTTTGATCTTCGCCACTTGCCCGACCACCGAGCCGACGGCGCCGGACGCCGCAGCCACCACCAGGGTTTCGCCTTCTTTCGGCTGGCCGATGTCCATCAGGCCCATGTACGCGGTCATGCCCGGCATACCCAGCACCCCGAGGGCCATCGACGGGCTCGGCAGGCCGGCCGGGATCGGCATGATGTTGCGACCGTCGCTGATGCTGTGGCTCTGCCAACCGGTGGCGCCAACCACCAGATCACCAGTGTGGAATTTCGGATGATTGGACTGCTCGACCCGGCTGACCGCGCCGCCAGTCATGACTTCGCCGATTTGCACTGGCGCAGCGTAGGACGGTGCGTCGCTCATACGTCCGCGCATGTACGGGTCGAGCGACAGGTACAGGGTTTTCAACAGCACCTGACCGTCCTGCAGATCCGGCAGCGCCTCGCGCTCGAGACGAAAGTTCTCCGGGGTCGGCGCGCCGGTCGGGCGCGAGGCGAGGACGAAGCGTTGATTGAGGGTGAGAGGGTCGGACATGTCAGCGTCTCCTGTGAATGGGGAATTCGGTGTATAGGGAGCAGACCTTGGTAGCGGTGGTGTGTTCGATGTTTCTGCAGTTTTGCCCGAGGCGCGCTCCCACTGATCGTTCCCACGCTCTGCGTGGGAATGCAGCCCGGGACGCTCCGCGCCCCAATCGCAAGCTGGAACGCGGAGCGTCCCCAGAGGCATTCCCACGCAGAGCGCAGGAACGATCCGCGCCGCGCAGAAACAAAAATGCCAGGCACAATGCCTGGCATTTTGTGTAGCTCATCTGCCGCCCAAAGGCGAATCAGAATGGCAGTTTCATACCCGCTGGCAGGTTCATGCCGGCGGTCATGCTGCCCATTTTTTCCTGGCTGTTGGCTTCGATCTTGCGCACGGCGTCGTTGACGGCGGCAGCGACCACGGCTTCCAGCATTTCTTTGTCGTCTTCGCTCAGGCCTTCGACCAGGCTTGGGTCGATGCTCACGCTTTTGACGTCGTGACGACCGGTCATCACCACGGTGACCATGTCGCCGCCGGCCTTGCCGGTGACTTCGGCGTTGGCCAGTTCTTCCTGCATCTTGGCCATTTTTTCCTGCATCTGCTGCGCCTGCTTCATCAGGCCGGCCATGCCACCTTTCATCATGGGAATCACCTCAAACGTACTTGGATAAAACAGCGCCCGGCCATCTTGGCCGAGCACCTTCAGTTATTAGCCTTGGGTGACCAAGGCGTCGACAGGTTCAATAGTATCGCTTCGCACCACCGCGCCGAACTGCTGAACCATCTGCTGGATGAACGGATCACCGTGGATCGATTCCTCCGCCTCACGCTGGCGATTGGCGCGGCGGCGCGAGGCGGCCTGGGCCGGGGTTTCCTGCTCAGGCTTGATCAGCTCGATGGTCAGGGTCAGCGTGCGCCCGTGGAACTGGTTCAACGCGTCGTTGAGACGACGCTGTTGCGTGGCGTTGAACAGGGCGCTGTGGGCCGGGTCAAGGTGCATCAGCCAGTGATCGCCATCGACCGCAATCAATGTGCAGTTGGCGGCGATGCTGCCGGTCATGCCGGAAATCGGCAGCTTCGGGAACAGCTCCAGCCATTGCAGGGCCAGACCGGTGGCCGGCGCGGCGGCAGGTTCCGGCTCGGGCTCAGGCTCGGGATCAGCGGCGTGTTCGCTGGCCAGTTCGTCGAGGTAGCTGTAGGCCGAATCCATGTCCGGCTCGATGTAGTCTTCATCCAGCGGCGGTTCGTCGTCCATGTCCATGCCCGGCGTAGCGGCATCGACCTCGGCGACGGACGGCTCGGGAATCGGCGCAGCGGCCCACTCCGGCGCATCCGGCACCACGCTGTCCGGGGTCGGCAGCGGCATCGGCGGCAGCTCGGGCTGCTCGCCAGCGGTTTCCAGCACTGGTTCGACGGCGGGTTGCTGAACGGGCGCAGGCTCGGCGTCGGCTTCCACCGGGTCGTTCCACGGCAGATCGACCGCGGCTTCGACGGCGACTGGCTCAGGCTCCGGTTGTGCTTCGACAACCGCAGCCACAGGTTCTGGCTCGGCAACCGGCGCCGCTACCGGTGCGGGCGCAGGTGTGGGCGCAACAGCCGCAGCGACCACCGGCGCAGGCTTCGGCGCGGCAGCCACTGAGTTTGCGGAATCAACTGTGGCCTGGCTGATCCCCACTGGCTTTAGCGGTTGCCTCGGTGCATCCGCTGTATCCGCCGGGCGGAACGCGAGCATCCGCAGCAAGACCATTTCGAAACCGCCGCGCGGGTCCGGCGCCAGCGGCAAATCGCGGCGCCCGATCAGGCCCATCTGGTAATAGAACTGCACATCTTCGGCCGGCAGTGCCTGGGCCAGGGCCAATACGCGATCACGGTCGCCGTGGCCATTGTCGACCCCTTCCGGCAGCGCCTGAGCGATGGCCACGCGGTGCAGCACGTTAAGAATTTCCGAGAGCACGCCGTTCCAGTCCGGACCTTGCTCGGCCAGATGCCGCACGGCTTCGAGCAGCGCCTTGGCATCGCCTTCGATCAGCGCATGCAGCACGTCATAGACCTGACCGTGATCCAGCGTGCCGAGCATCGCGCGCACGTCGGTCGCGAGGACCTTGCCTTCACCGAACGCGATGGCCTGATCGGTCAGGCTCATGGCGTCACGCATCGAGCCATCAGCAGCGCGGCCGAGCAGCCACAGTGCATCGTCTTCGAACGGTACGTTTTCTGCGGTCAGCACATGGGTCAAGTGCTCGACCACACGCTCGGGCGTCATGTTCTTCAGCGAGAACTGCAGGCAACGCGAAAGAATCGTTGCTGGAAGTTTCTGCGGATCGGTGGTCGCCAGGATGAACTTGACGTAGGGCGGCGGCTCTTCGAGGGTTTTCAGCAGCGCATTGAAGGAATGGCTGGAAAGCATGTGCACTTCGTCGATCAGGTAGACCTTGAAGCGCCCACGGCTTGGCGCGTACTGCACGTTATCGAGCAGTTCGCGGGTGTCTTCGACCTTGGTGCGGCTGGCGGCGTCGATCTCGATCAGGTCGACAAAACGCCCCTCATCGATCTCGCGGCACACCGAGCACTCGCCGCAGGGACTGGAGGTGATACCTGTCTCGCAGTTCAGGCACTTGGCAATGATCCGCGCGATGGTGGTCTTGCCGACCCCGCGCGTCCCGGTGAACAGGTAGGCGTGGTGCAGCCGTTGGCTGTCCAAGGCATTGATCAGAGCCTTGAGCACATGGGTCTGGCCGACCATTTCGCGGAACGAGCGTGGACGCCATTTACGTGCAAGAACCTGATAACTCATCGAAAACCGTCGCAGCGAAGGAAGCAGAAGCGGCTAATGCTAGCGGAGCAAGGGCAAAATTGCATCCGGTGTCCTCGTCTAATATGGCTAAGCTGCATCAGCAGAGGCTTTTATCAGCTCGGGATGGGGAATTACCGGAGCGTCTATGCGGTGGGCCGTGGCGGCATTGCTGGGTATCAGCCTCAACGCGATGGCAGCGCAAGCGCCGTTGCGCTTCGCCGTGCCGGACAGTTGGGCGATGCCGATGGTGCAACTGCAAGGCGGCAGACCGACCCAGGGCATTCTGCACGACGTCCTGCTCAGCCTGGCGACCCAGGTCGGCGCGCCAGCGCAGTTCGTCGTCCTGCCGCGCGCGCGGGTACAGAGCGCCATGGAGCACGGCGACATCGACGTGCGCTGCTATGCCGCACAGTCGTGGCTGCCGAATCAGTCCGGCGATTACATCTGGAGCGTGCCGTTGTGGTTTCAGCGCGACCTGCTGATCAGCCGCAAGGAACAACCGGCGCAGATCAATCCCGCCCAGCTACCGCGCCAGGCCATCGGCACCGTTCTCGGCTACAGCTACCCTACCCTGCAACCGCTGTTCGACGCCGACCAGTTGCAACGCGAAGACGCGCGCAATCAGGAACAGGTACTGGAAAAGCTGCTGGCCGGGCGATACCGCTATGCGGTGAGCAATCAGTGGACGCTGGACTGGATCAATCAGCGCCTGTTGCCGGAGCAGCAGCTGCAAGGGGTCGCGGTGCTGCAGGAACAGAATATCGGCTGCTATGTGAGGAACGACCCGAACGTGCCGGTGCAGCGGATCCTGCGCACGTTGCTGCGGATGAAAATGTCCGGCGAGATCGACGACATAATCCGGTTGTACACCGGCGCCTCTTCAACCACACCCTAACCCCATGTGGGCCGAGGTCAATAACCGTGCGATTCGCGGAATTTCGGCTCACGGCTGTGGTGATAATCGATCCACTCGACCACGTCGTAAGGCAGATAGAGCTGCTGCCGGGCACGAGACACGGCGATGTACACCGCGCAGATGCGCTGATCGAACTCGTAGGCATCCTTGAATTTCTCGTTACTGAGCAACGTCCGGGTCAACAGCACGCGCCTGAACTCCATGCCGCCAGCCCGCTCGGCCATCATCAACAGGCAGGCTTTGCCCGGCTCGATGATCTTTTGGCTCAGTCGCGTCAGGTCGGCAATCATGAAGCCGTTCTGCAGTTGCGCTTCGATCCACAAAAACGCCTCGTCGAAACGGTTGGCCTCACGCACCATCTGCCAATCAGCCATGTCGCTGAAATACGGGTGCGGTCCTTTCTCGCTGGACCCGGCATGGTAGAAATCGCGCCGGAACAGCTCGATGGCGGTGGTCATGAAATGCTTGATGTCGTCCTGCGCTTCCCGGTCGGGGAAACTGAAGGCGCAATTGCAATCGTGCAGGTGGATGGCCCACATCATCGTGTCCCACGGTGACGCGGTCAGCACCACGCAACCTTCGGGCGGCACGAAGGCTTGCGGGTAGTACTCGATATCGACGTCGGCGTGACGAGCGCCTTCGAACGGCACTTTGCTCTTGTGCGTGTGGCGCGAGATCAGCGGATTGACCAGGCGCTCGACATTGCGCCCCGAACGCACCGAATAGCAGATATCGCTCTGGCGGACTTCACGCTTGCGCTTGGGCGCCTCGCCCGTGGCCTGCTGATACTCATCGCCGAGGGTGATCAGTACCTGCTGCCCGCGCTCGATGATTTGCAGCAGCGACGCCGGCACGTCCTGGCTTTCGTCGATGATCACATGGGTGTAGCGCGGCGGGACGCGGCAACCGGCCAGACTGGCGCGCTTGATCATGAGCAACGTCGGAAAGCCGGTCTGGCTGGCCCAGGCCGGATTGGCCTCGAGATACACCCACAGGCGACTGGAGTATTCCAGCAGCGCCTGCGAGTCAGCGCCGGTCAAGGGCTGCTGAAAATGCGGCAAGTGCCTGGCGGACAGCGTGTGATCTCTTGAGGCGCAGTACAACTTGAGCACGCGCAGACAAACTTCGAGGGTGCCCGGCCCGTCGTGGTGGCGAAAGCCGAAGATATTCAGTTCCTGCGCCAGCGCCTGCTTGCTCGGGAGACGCGCCGGCGCTCTGGCCATAGGCAACCGGGGACCGAGCAGTTGAGCCTGGGCGAAATCGAAAAAGGTCTGGCCAACTTCCGTGTCGTGGACCTGAACGATGTGCTTGCGCAGCGTCGCCAGTTTCGCCGGGGTGCGCGCCAGTACCAGAGTGCGTTTCGAGCGCAGGCATTCGATCAGCGCGCTGAGCATGTAGCTCTTGCCGATGCCCGCATAACCCTGCACGTGCAGGTCTTCGTCGAGGTTGGCACGGAAGGTTCGCAACAGTTTGTCCTGCGCGGCGCTTAACCAGTGCTCGCGCTCACGTGGCGTGACCATTTGCTGGCGAAACGGGTTGTTCTGTTGCTGATGGCGGATCTTGTAGTCCGCATCCCACTGCCCGCCGGGCAACAGAAATGCCTGCGCGGCGACTTCATCGGCCATGAGAAAGCGCAGGTTCAGGCCTTTGAGCGCATTGAGGCCGAAATACAATTTGCGCGAATCGAACAGACGCCGCGCCTCTGCAAGCAGTCCCGCCGATCCGGTGCGCCGAGAGGTGACAGACCAGTCAATGAGTCTGGCGAGGATCTTCTCCGCTGCGCTGGCGCTCAAATCCTGTTCCGTGGCCTGGGCGAGGTTCTGGATGACCAGCACTGCCGCCAGTTCCGGGTCGCTCAGGCTGGCCAGTGTCGCGTCACCCTCGGGCTGCAACAGCGCCGTACACGCATCATGGGTGATGGGCAGAAATACCGGGGTGGCCAAATCAAAATGTTCCGGGTGCATACAACCTCGCCGCCTGGGCTTTAATACAACACCAGATCAGTCCTGGTCATTCTCGTCGTGCATTTCATGGGACTGCGGCAAGTTTCTCTCACTGCCGGACTCGGGGCTGATCCGCAGCTCGAAGGAGTAACCGCCGAGCGTGCCGGACATGCCGCGTCGATCTGCGCCGGCAGCCAGCGGCCCTGCTTCAATCTGCGCCCGCACTTCGTAGAGCGCCATTTCCAGCAGTTTGCGCAGGTGTTCAGGGTTTTGCGCGCTGGCGTGCAGTTGCAGGTCGTACTGGCCGGCCACCGATTCAGTGATGACGGGCTGGTCCTGCACCGCGAGCGGCTGCGCAGTTTCTTCAGCCGCGTTGAACACGGTCGAAGCCGCCAGAATCGCTGCGTGCTCCTCATCCATCAGGTCGAGCACTCGCGACAATTCCAGCGTGCGCTCGGGCTGATCCTGCATCTGCGTTTTGACTTCCAGACGCCGCATCTGCCATTCGCGCAGTTTTTCCCGGGTCAGATCGTCGATTTCACCCACTTGCCTTACCTCTCAATGCCAGGCGAGGGAGTATGCCACTGTTCGCCTTCAACAGCCGCACGGGTACCGGGGCGCTACGCGGCTGAGCCGCGCGTTTCTGATGGCGGATCAACGCCACTAGCCAAATCGCAGGCATAAAAAAACCGCAGTGGGCGAAACCCATGCAGTTCTCTTTGAATTCTCGGTAGGTTGGTTAAGGTGGTGCCCCCACCAGCCACACCCCGGCACACAATGTTCCCGCTGTGGCTGCTTCCTTCCGGATCTGACCAGGTTCACGGGTAATCGTTGCGGGGGGACCGATGGGGTCACCATAACGACGCTTGCCTGTCGGCGAGCCGCGCCATTGTACCTGTCTGAGATGAACTTACAACCGTTGGTTGCAGATAAAAAACCTGAACGGCTTCAAGGACATAAACATCACGGCCTGCGGCACCTACAAGGCCAGCACCTCATCCGCCCTGCCGCCCGCCTGCTGGATCACCAGATGAATGAAGTGCAGCTTGGCGATCGCCGCCGCCGGCAGTACGAACGGATAGAAATCCGGCTGGCCCATGCTGCGCGACAGTTCGTTGAGCATGCCGGCCAGTTCGATCCACGCATTGACGAACGACAGGAATGCCGTGCCGCCGGGGTGCTCCGGGTCGTACAGGGTGCTGGTGGGAAATGGCTGATAGTCGAAGTCCATTTCCCGCGCGCTCATGCCGAAGCCCAGCGCCGTGTCGACCGCATCCATCATGTGCAGGTAATGCGCCCAGGTTTCCGCCCAGTCTTCCCATGGGTGCATGGTCGCGTAGGCACTGACGTAGTGCTGCGGCCAGTCCAGCGGTGCGCCTTGCTGGTAATGCCGGTCCAGCGCCTCGGCGTAACTGGCGCGCTCGTCGCCGAACAGATTGCGGAACGCGTCCAGCCAAGGGCCGTTGGCGATGAGGCGATCCCAGTAGTAGTGGCCGACCTCATGACGAAAATGCCCGAGCAGCGTGCGGTAAGGTTCGTGCATCGCCGCCCTGACCTGCTCACGGTGAGCGTCGTCGGCCTCTTTGATGTCGAGGGTGATCAGGCCATTGGCGTGGCCGGTCATCGGCGCGTTGCCTTCCAGGTCGACACCGATGAAGTCGAACGCCAGCCCGGTTTCTTCATCCGTGGTTTTCGGGATGACCGGCAAGCCGAGGGTGATCAGTTGCGCGACCAGTCGACGCTTGGCGATTTCGACCTTGCGCCAGCGTTCGGGATTTTCCGCGACGGACAGGTCGGGAATGGTGCGGTTGAGGCTGCAAGCGATGCACAAGGTGTCGTGATCGTTGGCCGGTAGCAGCCAATTGCACGCGGCGGGCATGTCGAGGTTGGCGCAGCGGCGGAACAGTCCGGCCTCGGGATCGGCGTCGAGCGTCCAGGTGCCCTCTTCCGGCCCCGGCTGCAGCGAGGTCAGGCGACTTTCTTCAGGTTGATAGCCGAGCAAGGCGTTACAGGCCAGGCACTGACTGTTGCGAAAGAACAGCGACTGGCCGCAACGGCACGGCCAGACTTTGCTGTTGCGCGAGGATCCGGCCACGAACGGCGCGATGATGCGGGAACTGAGCTGCTCGAAAAAGCGGTGCATGGCGATCTCTCCCTGGGACTGGCCAAGACTAGATCATCCTGAAGACAACATCGTTCCCGAATATAGCCCGCTCCTGAATGACACCGCCGTTGTGGCGAGGGGATTTATCCCCGCTCGACTGCGCAGCAGTCGCAAAACACCGTACACGCGATACAGATGAAATGATCGGTCGCAGGGTTTTGGGGTCGCTGCGCAACCCAGCGGGGATAAATCCCCTCGCCACAGGTGCCCATCCGGACAGGGGTAAATCCCCTCGCCTCAGGGGTTCGTCCGGTCAGACAGGGACGCCGTGGGTTTTGAGGAAAGCGATAAACGCTTCTTCGTCCATGACCTTCACGCCCAGCTCGTTGGCCTTAGTCAGTTTCGACCCGGCACCCGGGCCTGCGACCACGCAATGGGTTTTCGCCGACACCGAACCGGCGACCTTGGCGCCCAGGCTTTCCAGATGATCCTTGGCCACATCCCGGCTCATCAACTCGACCTTGCCGGTCAGCACCCAGGTTTCGCCGGACAGCGGCAGACCTTCGACGACTTTTTTCTCGCTCTGCCAATGCATGCCGAAATCGCGCAGCTGCTGCTCGGCCCGCTCGGCCAGTTGCCGATGCTCAGGCGAGGCGAAGAACTCGCGCACCGAGTTGGCCTGCTTCTCCGGCAATGCCTGGCGCATGTCCAGCCAGTCAGCGTTCATCACCGCTTCCAGCGAACCGAAGCGATCGGCGAGTTTCTGCGCACCACCGGGGCCGACGAAGGGAATGTGCAGTTTGTCGAGCAAGCCGCCCAGGGTGGTACTGGCGGCGAATTCGGCGCCCAACTCGCCTTGATCCTGAATCTGCAAACCATGGCCGAGCAATTCGCTGATGACCTGCTGGTTGTGCGCATCCTCAAAGAAACTGTGGATCTCGTGCGCCACTTCCAGGCCGACATCTGGCAGGTAGGTCAGCACATGCGGCAAGGCCTGTTGCACGCGTTCCAGCGAACCCAGCGAACGCGCCAGCACCTTCGCCGTCTCTTCGCCGACATCGGGAATGCCGAGGGCATAGATGAAACGTGCCAGGCTCGGTTGCTTGCTGTCTTCAATGGCTTTGAGAAGCTTGTTGCTCGATACCTCGGCAAAGCCTTCCAGATCGACGATGTCGTCGAATTTCAGCGCATACAAATCAGCCGGCGAACTGACCAGGCCTTCGTCGACCAGTTGCTCGACGCTCTTGTCGCCCAAGCCTTCGATGTCCATGGCCCGGCGCGAGACGAAGTGAATGATCGCCTGCTTCAATTGCGCGCCACAGGCCAGTCGGCCGACGCAGCGATACACCGCACCTTCGCTGAAGGTTTCCTTGCCCTTGCTGCGCTTGACCAGTTGCGTGCGTTCGACGTGCGAGCCGCAAACCGGGCAGCTTTGAGGAATGGCCACCGGGCGCGCGTCATCGGGGCGACGCTCGATGACTACCTGCACCACTTGCGGAATCACATCACCGGCGCGGCGAATGATCACCGTGTCGCCGATCATCAACCCCAGTCGCGCGACTTCGTCCATGTTGTGCAATGTGGCGTTGGCCACGGTGACGCCGGCGACTTTCACCGGTTTCAGACGCGCCACCGGAGTCACCGCACCGGTGCGGCCGACCTGGAATTCCACGTCGAGCAGCTCGGTGAGTTCTTCCATCGCCGGGAATTTGTGTGCGATCGCCCAGCGCGGCTCGCGGGCACGGAAGCCCAGTTCACGCTGGTCGGCAATGCTGTTGACCTTGAACACCACGCCATCGATTTCATAGGCCAGCGAGTTACGGCGCTCGCCGATGTCGCGGTAGTACTCCAGGCACTCATCGATGCCCTTGGCCAGCTTCAGTTCGTGACTGATCGGCATGCCCCACTTCTGCAACTGCTTGAGGTTACCGATGTGGGTGTCGGCGATATCGTGAGACACCTGACCGATGCCATAGCAGCAGAATTCCAGCGGCCGATTGGCGGTGATCTTCGAATCGAGCTGGCGCAGGCTGCCTGCTGCCGCGTTGCGCGGGTTGGCGAAGGTCTTGCCGCCGATTTCCAGTTGCGAAGCATTGAGGCGCTCGAAACCGGCCTTGGACATGAACACTTCACCGCGCACTTCCAGCGTCGCCGGCCAGCCTTCGCCGTGCAGCTTCAGCGGAATATTGCGCACGGTACGCACGTTGACGCTGATGTCCTCGCCGGTGGTGCCATCGCCACGGGTGGCGCCGCGCACCAGCAAACCATCCTGATACAGCAGGCTCACCGCCAGGCCATCGAGCTTCGGCTCGCAGCTGTATTCCACCGCCGCGCCGCCACCGAACAGATCGCCGGCCGGCACGTCGAGGCCTTCGTTGACGCGGCGATCGAACTCGCGCATGTCGGATTCTTCGAAGGCGTTGCCGAGGCTGAGCATCGGGATTTCGTGACGCACCTGAGTGAACGCAGTCAGCGCCATGCTGCCGACGCGCTGGGTCGGCGAATCGCTGGTGATCAGTTCCGGGTTGGCCGCTTCCAGCGCCTTGAGCTCGTGGAACAAGCGGTCGTACTCGGCATCGGGAATGCTCGGCTCGTCGAGAACGTGATAGCGATAGTTGTGCTGATCCAGCTCAGCGCGCAGCTCTAGAATGCGGGTTTTGGCGGCGGTCATGGGTGTTCTCTCATAAAGCAAAAGAGCAGCCGAGGCTGCTCCAGTTTTATTCCATTATCGGCGGCGGTGCCAGAAGATCGCAGCCTCGTTGCACTCGTCAGCTCCTACAGTTATCGCGGTCCTCTGTAGGAGCTGCCGAAGGCTGCGATCTTTTGATTTGGCCTTAGCGCTTCTGGGTCAGGGCGCGGCGTTCGAATTCGACGATGCGCTGACGGTAGTGCTCAATCGTCTGCGCAGTCAGTACGCTGCGCTGGTCGTCTTTCAGTTCGCCGTTCAGTTCCTGGGACAGCTTGCGGGCTGCCGCGACCATCACGTCGAAGGCCTGCTTCGGATGACGCGGGCCTGGCAGACCGAGGAAGAAGCTCACCGCCGGGGTGCTGAAATGGTCGATGTCGTCCAGATCAAAAATGCCCGGCTTGACCGCGTTGGCCATGGAGAACAGCACTTCGCCGTTGCCGGCCATGCTTTCGTGGCGGTGGAAAATGTCCATCTCGCCGAAACGCAGACCGCTTTCGAGAATGTTCTGCAGCAGCGCCGGGCCTTTGAAGCCGGCCGGGTCGCGGCAGATCACGCTGATCACCAGGACTTCTTCGGCTTGTGGCTGATCTTTTTCCGCCACGGCCGCTGCAGGCTTGCTGTCTTCGGCGAAATCGTCATCGCGGCTGCTGAAGCTCGGGCCGCCGTCCAGATCGAGGTCGAGGTTCAAGTCGCCCTGCGCCGGGCCGTTGCTGCCGCGCTTGCCACGTTTCGAACCGGATTCACGCGGCTCGCGGGCTTCGCGGTTAGGCATGCTCACCGACGGCAGATCGTGCTCGTCCAGTTGCGGCTCTTTGTGCGTATCCAGGACGCGGGCCGGGCCCAACAGCTCGGCGCTGGTGTCCTCGTCCGGCAGATTGGACAGGCTCCGGTCGAGACGGAATTTCAGCTTTCCCTTGCCGCCGCGCATACGGCGCCAGCCATCGAAAAGAATACCGGCTATCACAATGATGCCGATGACGATCAGCCACTCGCGCAGACCGATTTCCATGTAATCCCGTGCCTCTATAAAAAATGCTGAAAAATAAGGGGTTTACACTGCGTAAACCGCTTTAAAACGTGGCGCCAACTCTATGTTCTGACAGGCGTTTTGCCCACGTATACGAAAAATTGACATTAAACTAGCACGATCAAAGGCTTCGCAGCTACAAGCTTTGAGCTCCAAGCCACAAGCCGTCCACTTGCAGCCTGGAGCTTGTAACCTGCAGCCGCGCCGCTAGGCGTCCACCATCGCCATCGCCTCCTCGACATCCACCGCCACCAGTCGCGAACAGCCCGGTTCATGCATCGTCACACCCATCAACTGCTCGGCCATTTCCATGGCGATCTTGTTGTGGGTGATGTAAATGAACTGCACGGTCTGCGACATCTCTTTGACCAGGCGTGCGTAGCGTCCAACGTTAGCGTCATCCAGTGGCGCGTCAACCTCATCGAGCATGCAGAACGGCGCCGGGTTCAACTTGAAGATGGCAAAAACCAGGGCCAGTGCAGTCAGGGCTTTTTCGCCGCCGGAGAGCAAATGGATGGTGCTGTTCTTCTTCCCGGGCGGCTGCGCCATGATCGTCACCCCTGTATCGAGTAGATCTTCGCCCGTCAGTTCCAAATACGCGCGCCCGCCACCGAAAACTTTCGGGAAAAGTGCCTGCAAACCACCGTTGATCTGATCAAAGGTATCTTTGAAACGGTTGCGGGTTTCCTTATCGATTTTGCGGATGACGTTTTCCAGGGTCTCCAGCGCCTCGACCAGATCGGCGTCCTGCGCATCCAGATAACGTTTACGCTCCGATTGTTGCGTGTATTCATCGATGGCCGCGAGGTTGATCGCACCCAGGCGCTGAATCCGTGCGTTGATGCGTTCGAGTTCTTCTTCGGCTTCGCGTTCACTGGCTTGTGCGGTCAATGTGGCGAGCACGCCGTTGAGATCGTAGCCATCTTCGAGCAATTGATCCTGCAAAGCCTTGCGCCGTACGGTCAGCGCCTGCCATTCCATGCGTTGCTGTTCGAGCTGGCCGCGAATCAACTGCGATTGCTGCTCGGCCTGGGTGCGGCGTTTTTCCGCGTCGCGCAATTCACGATCGGCGTCTTCCAGGGCGATCTGCGCAGTCTTGAGTTCTTCATCGACGGTCATGCGCTTGTCGAGCAGTTCTTCGAGTTTCAGACGCAGCTCTTCCAGCGGCGCCTCGCCCTCCTCCAGATTCAGACTCAACTGTTCGCGCTTTTCAGTCAGGCGCTCGGCCTGCATTTCCAGACGTTCCAGCGCCTGGCGCGTGGAGTCGTGCTGGGCGCGCAACGAGCCGAGACGCACGGCCAGTTGATGGGCGTGATCCTTGTGCTGCCGCGCTTCCTGACGCACGCGATCAAGGCGCTCGCGCAGGCTGTCGCGCTGGGCCAGCAGCAACTCGCGCTGCTCGGTGTCGAGCGCCATGGAATCCAGCGCTTCCTGCAAATTCATGCGCGCTTCGCCGACCTGCTCGTGCTCAAGCTCGCGCTGTTCGGCGAGTTCGACCAGTTCTTCATCGAGACGGGTGCGGCGCAATGTCAGTTGCTCGGCCTTGGCCTTGCCGGCGGACAATTGTGCTTTCAGTTCGCCTTGCTGGCGCGCTTCGTCCTGCAGCAAGCGGCGCAGATGTTCGCGGCCGTTTTCCTGCTGGCGCTGTTGCGCGCGCAGGGTTTGCAGGCGGGTTTCCATGGCCTCGACCGTGGCTTCGCGCTCTTCACGCTCCAGTTGCAGGTCTTCGATTTCCTGGCCACGGGCGAGCATGCCGCTTTCCGCTTCGCTGGCGCGACGTACGCGTAAAAAGTGTCGACCGACCCAGTAGCCATCGCGACTAATCAGGCTCTGCGCGGCGCTCAACTGACCGCGCAAGGCCAGCGCCTGTTCAAGGCTGTCGACCGGTTTGACCTGGCCGAGCCACGGCGACAGATCGATCTGCGCCTCGACTTTGTCCAGCAGACTGCCGGCCACCCGCACGCCATCGCTGGCCGGGCTGAGCAGGCGCAAATCGCCTTGAGTGAAACCGGACAGATCAAAACCGCTGAAATCGTCGACCAGCACCGCTTGCAGGTCGGCGCCAAGCACGGTTTCCACCGCCAGCTCCCAACCGGCCTCGACCTTCAGGCCTTCGGCCAGACGCGGACGCTCGGCGAGATTGTGTTCCTTCAACCATTCGGCGGTGCCGGTGCCCGGATCGAGCGCGGCCTGCTGCAAGGCTTCCAGCGACGCCAAACGCCCGTTGAGCCGCTGCAGATCGCCCTGCGCCTGCTGCTGTGCGGTCAACGCTTGCTGTAATTCCTGACGCAGTTGTTCAAGCTTTTCGACTTGCGCTTCTTCGCTGGTCTGTAAATCTTCGAGGGTCGCTTCGGACTCGGCGAGCTGCTCGTTGAGCGCCATGATCGCCGCGTCTTCCGGGTCGGCGGACAGCAACGCGCGCTCTTCAGCGAGACGTTTCTGCCGGTCGGCCAGACGCTCCATGCTGCTTTCCAGCTGCTGGATTCGCGACTGTTGCACTTCAGCCTGACGGCGCGGTTCGGCAGCGGTCAGGTTGAAAGCATCCCACTGCTCCTGCCAGCCGTGCATGGTGGTTTCGGCTTCTTCGAGGGCCGCAGCGGCTTCCTCGGCGGCGGCACTGGTGACTTCCTGCTCGGGGGTGAGCATGTCCAGTTCTTCGCCGAGGGTCAGCAGCAACGTGCGGTCGTGGCCCAGGTGCGACTCGGTTTCCAGACGCGCGCGCTCGGCTTCTTTCAGATCGTCCTGCAACTGGCGCAACCGCTGCTGGCCATGCTGAATGCTCTGCTCGACCCGGGCAATGTCACCGCCGACCGAATAGAAGCGGCCCTGCACCAGATTGAAGCGCTCGGACAGGTCGTGGTGACCGTCGCGCAGGCGTTCGATGGCCGCATCAGCGTTACGCTGTTCAGCGACCAGTGCTTCGAAGCTGACTTCCTGATTGCCGATGATCGACTCACGCTGGCCGACCTGCTCGTTGAGATCCTGCCAGCGCAGGGCCGACAGTTGCGCCTTGAGCTGACGCTCTTCGGCCTTGAGTTCCTGATACTTTTTCGCCGCCTCGGCCTGACGGTGCAGGCGCTCGAGCTGGCGCTCCAGCTCTTCGCGCAGGTCGGTCAGGCGGGCGAGGTTTTCGTGGGTGCGGCGGATACGGTTTTCAGTCTCGCGGCGACGCTCCTTGTACTTGGAGATGCCCGCCGCTTCTTCGATGAAATTGCGCAGGTCTTCGGGCTTGGATTCGATCAGCTTGGAGATCATCCCCTGTTCGATGATCGAGTAGCTGCGCGGGCCGAGGCCGGTGCCGAGGAAGATATCGGTGATGTCGCGCCGACGGCATTTGGTGCCGTTGAGGTAATAAGTGGTCTGGCTATCGCGGGTAACTTTGCGGCGGATGGAAATTTCCGCATAGGCCGCGTATTCGCCGAGCAGCGTGCCATCGGAGTTGTCGAACACCAGTTCGATGCTCGCCTGGCTCACCGGTTTGCGGCTGGTCGAACCGTTGAAGATGACGTCGGTCATAGACTCGCCACGGAGGTTCTTCGCCGAACTTTCGCCCATCACCCAGCGCACGGCGTCGATGATGTTCGACTTGCCGCAACCGTTCGGCCCGACGACCGCCGCCATGTTACTGGGGAAGTTCACCGTGGTCGGGTCGACGAAGGATTTGAACCCCGCCAGTTTGATGCACTTCAGCCGCACGCTCAGGCAACCGTCAGCGCAGACACCACCAGATCGCAGCTGCGCTGGGCATACGCCGTGAGCACGATGCGGATCTGCGGCAAATCACGGGCGAGTACGGCGGCGAGCAAGCGTTCGAACAGTTCGAGGAATTCGCTCATTTCCGCCTTGCGCTGTTCGAGGGCGAGGAAATACGCGCGGCTCATCGCCGGCTGGAGGTTCTCGACGGTTTCTTGCAGGTACGGATTGTTGGCAAACGGATAGGCGGCGCGCATCACCGCAAAGCTGTCATCGACGAAGCTGCGGATGTCGCCGCGTTCGTAATTGGCGGTCAGGCGCTGCTGGATCTGCACGAACGGCGCCATGTCCGACTGCACTTGCCAGCCATTGGCCACCGAATTGCCGAGCAGGATGTACAGCTCGCTCATCAGCGTGCACAGGCTCCGCACCTTGTGCGGCGTCAGCTCGGTAACGTGGGCGCCACGACGCGGCAGGATCGCGATCAGGTGACGGCGCTCGAGGATCAGCAAGGCTTCGCGGACCGAACCGCGGCTGACGTTGAGCGCCAGCGTGACCTTCTGTTCCTGGATGCGCTCTCCCGGCTTCATTTCGCCACGAATGATGCGCTCGGCGAGGTGGTGAGCGATTTGCTCGGCGAGGCTGTCCGGCGCCTTGAACGTCATGGTTGTCCTTCAAACTCTATCGATCTGCACAAGCGGCGCAGTGTAGCGCAAATGCGCGGTCATGGCGGAGTGCCCACTCAGCGGTTTTTGGCACGAATCCCGCAAAAAAGCGCCGTGACCGATGAAGGTCAATACTGAATAGACACGCTGTTGATCGACGAAACGGATTTTCCTGACCTTTAAGTCAGAAAACCATTGACCGAAAAGTCAGACCTGCTAAATTCGGTTCACGTCGGTTAACAACAATAATGAGTCTGCGAGGCCTTCCGTGATCCAGTTTTTACTTAACCAGGAACTCCGTAGCGAGCACGCCCTGGACCCGAATCTGACTGTGCTCAATTACCTGCGCGAACACGTGGGCAAGCCCGGCACCAAAGAAGGTTGCGCCAGCGGTGACTGTGGCGCCTGCACCGTGGTGGTTGGCGAGTTGCAGACCGATGACACGGGGCGTGAACATATTCGCTATCGCAGCCTCAACTCGTGCCTGACTTTCGTCTCGTCCTTGCACGGCAAACAACTGATCAGCGTTGAAGACCTCAAGCACAAGGGCGAACTGCACAGCGTGCAGAAAGCCATGGTCGAGTGCCACGGTTCGCAGTGCGGCTTCTGCACCCCCGGTTTCGTAATGTCGTTGTTCGCCCTGCAAAAGAACAGCGACGCGCCGGATCAGGCCAAGGCTCACGAAGCGCTGGCCGGCAACCTCTGCCGCTGCACTGGCTACCGCCCTATTCTCGCCGCTGCCGAACAATCCTGCTGCGCCAAGCCTGCGGATCAGTTCGACGCCCGCGAAGCCGAGACCATTGCCCGCCTCAAGGCCATCGCGCCGACCGATATCGGCGAACTCAACAGCGGCGACAAGCGCTGCCTGGTGCCGCTGACCGTCGCTGACCTGGCCGATCTCTACGACGCTTATCCACAAGCGCGGCTGCTCGCCGGCGGCACCGATCTGGCGCTGGAAGTCACCCAGTTCCACCGCACTCTGCCGGTGATGATCTATGTCGGTAACGTCGCCGAAATGAAGCGCATCGAAACCTTCGATGACCGCATCGAAATCGGCGCCGCCACCGCCCTCTCCGACTGTTACGAAGCGTTGAATGCCGAATATCCGGACTTCGGCGAATTGCTGCACCGCTTCGCCTCGTTGCAGATCCGCAATCAAGGCACCCTCGGCGGCAACATCGGTAACGCCTCGCCGATCGGTGACTCGCCACCGCTGCTGATCGCCCTCGGCGCGCAGATCGTGCTGTGCAAAGGCGAAACCCGCCGCACCTTGAACCTGGAAGATTACTTCATCGACTACCGCGTCACCGCGCGTCAGGAAAGCGAATTCATCGAAAAAATCATCGTCCCGCGCGCCAGCGCCGAGCAGTTGTTCCGCGCCTATAAAGTGTCAAAGCGCCTGGACGACGACATCTCCGCCGTCTGCGCTGCCTTCAATCTGCGCGTGGAAAATGGCGTGATCGCCGACGCCCGGGTGGCCTTCGGCGGCATGGCGGCGATTCCGAAACGCGCTGCGCACTGCGAAGCCGTGCTGCAAGGTGCACCGTTCAACAATGCCGTGATCGAACGCGCCTGCGCCGCGCTGGCCGAAGACTTCACGCCGCTCTCGGACTTCCGCGCCAGCAAGGAATATCGCCTGCTCAGCGCGCAGAACCTGCTGCGCAAATACTTCATCGAACTGCAAACACCGCACATCGAGACTCGGGTGACCGCTTATGTCTAATCATCACGCCGTAGAGAAGACCCAGGCTGAATTGGCCGAATTGTTCGCCCAGGACCTGACCACCGGTGTCGGCCGCAGCGTCAAGCACGACAGCGCCGCCAAGCATGTGTCCGGTGAAGCGCAGTACATCGATGATCGCCTGGAATTCCCCAACCAATTGCACCTGTATGCACGCCTGTCGGACCGCGCCCACGCGAAAATCCTCAGCATCGACACGTCGCCGTGCTACGCCTTCGAAGGCGTGCGCATTGTCATTACCCACGAAGACGTGCCGGGCCTGAAAGACATCGGCCCGCTGATGCCGGGCGACCCGCTGCTGGCCATCGATGACGTGCAGTTCGTCGGCCAGCCGGTGCTGGCGGTCGCGGCGAAAGACCTGGAAACCGCGCGCAAGGCAGCGATGGCGGCGATCATCGAATACCAAGATCTGGAACCGGTGCTCGACGTCGTCGAAGCCCTGCGCAAGCGCCATTTCGTGCTCGACAGCCACACCCACCAGCGCGGCGACTCGGCCTCTGCACTGGCCACGGCTGAACACCGTATTCAGGGCACGCTGCACATCGGCGGCCAGGAGCACTTCTATCTGGAGACACAAATCTCCTCGGTGATGCCCACTGAAGACGGCGGCATGATCGTCTACTGCTCGACGCAGAACCCGACCGAAGTGCAGAAACTGGTCGCCGAAGTGCTCGACGTGTCGATGAACAAGATCGTTGTCGACATGCGCCGCATGGGTGGTGGTTTCGGTGGCAAGGAAACCCAGGCCGCGAGCCCGGCGTGCCTGTGCGCGGTGGTCGCGCACCTCACCGGCCAACCGACCAAGATGCGCCTGCCGCGCGTCGAAGACATGCTGATGACCGGCAAGCGCCACCCGTTCTACGTTGAGTACGACGTCGGTTTCGACAGCAGCGGCCGTCTGCACGGGATCAACATGGAGCTGGCCGGCAACTGCGGCTGCTCGCCGGACCTGTCCGCCTCGATCGTTGACCGGGCGATGTTCCACTCGGACAACTCCTACTATCTCGGCGATGCCACCATCAACGGTCACCGCTGCAAGACCAACACCGCCTCGAACACCGCTTACCGTGGCTTCGGTGGCCCGCAAGGCATGGTCGCCATCGAGGAAGTGATGGACGCGATTGCCCGGCACTTGAAGCTCGACCCGCTGGCGGTGCGCAAGGCCAACTACTACGGCAAGACCGAGCGCAACGTCACCCATTACTACCAGACCGTCGAGCACAACATGCTCGAAGAGATGACCGCCGAACTGGAAGAAAGCAGCCAGTACGCCGAGCGCCGCGAAGCGATCCGTCGCTACAACGCCAACAGCCCGATCCTGAAAAAAGGCCTGGCGCTGACACCGGTGAAATTCGGCATTTCCTTCACCGCCAGTTTCCTCAATCAGGCCGGTGCGCTGATCCACATCTACACCGACGGCAGCATCCACCTGAACCACGGCGGCACGGAAATGGGTCAGGGCCTGAATACCAAAGTCGCTCAGGTCGTGGCGGAAGTGTTCCAAGTCGAAATCGATCGTGTGCAGATCACTGCGACCAACACCGACAAAGTGCCGAACACCTCTCCGACCGCTGCTTCCAGCGGCGCCGACCTGAACGGCAAAGCCGCGCAGAACGCAGCGCAGACCATCAAGCAACGCCTGGTCGAATTCGCCGCGCGGCACTACAGGGTCAGCGAAGAAGACGTCGAATTCCGCAACGGCCACGTGCGGGTGCGCGAGCAGATTCTGACCTTCAAAGCGCTGATCCAGCAGGCGTATTTCAATCAGGTCTCGCTGTCGAGCACTGGTTTCTACAAGACCCCGAAAATCTATTACGACCGCAGTCAGGCGCGTGGGCGTCCGTTCTATTACTTCGCTTTCGGCGCAGCCTGCTGCGAAGTGATCGTCGACACCCTGACCGGCGAGTACAAGATGCTGCGCACCGACATCCTGCACGACGTCGGCGCCTCGCTGAACCCGTCGATCGACATCGGTCAGGTCGAGGGCGGTTTCGTCCAGGGCATGGGCTGGCTGACCATGGAAGAGCTGGTCTGGAACAACAAAGGCAAGCTGATGACCAACGGCCCGGCCAGCTACAAGATCCCGGCGGTGGCGGACATGCCGCTGGATCTGCGAGTGAAACTGGTGGAAAACCGCAAGAACCCGGAA
The DNA here is from genome assembly GCF_004307525.1 of Pseudomonas sp. Sample_21. NCBI lineage: Bacteria > Pseudomonadati > Pseudomonadota > Gammaproteobacteria > Pseudomonadales > Pseudomonadaceae > Pseudomonas > Pseudomonas sp. Sample_21. The sequence goes on from NZ_RCNZ01000060.1 coordinate 36,896, forward strand.
GACACGGTGTTCCATTCCAAAGCCGTCGGTGAACCGCCGTTCATGCTCGGCATCGCCGCTTGGTGCGCGATCAAGGACGCGGTGGCGAGCCTCGGTGATTATCAGCATCAGCCGAAGATCGATGCGCCGGCCACGCCGGAGCGGGTGTTGTGGGGCTGCGAGCAGATGCGCCAGCTCAAAGCGGTGAAAGCTGTCGAAGCTGAAACCGCGGTTGTTTGATGATCGTTCCCACGCTCTGCGTGGGAATGCAGCCCGCGACGCTCTGCGTCGCATCCTGAACAGCGGACGCGGAGCGTCCAGTGATGCATTCCCACGCAGAGCGTGGGAACGATCTGAGAGGTGTGTATGTACAACTGGATCGACGCCCTCGCCGACCTGCAGAATCAGGGCGAACCCTGTGTGCTGGTGACGATCATCGAAGAACTCGGTTCGACGCCACGCAACGCCGGCTCGAAAATGGTCGTCAGTGCCGACCGCCTGTTCGACACCATTGGTGGCGGGCATCTGGAATTCAAAGCCATGCAGATCGCCCGCGAGATGCTCGCCAGCGGCAAGCAGGACACCCATCTGGAGCGCTTCAGCCTCGGTGCCAGCCTCGGCCAGTGCTGCGGTGGCGCCACGGTGTTGCTGTTCGAACCCATGGGCCAGGTGCAAGCACAGATTGCCGTATTCGGTGCCGGGCATGTCGGGCGCGCCCTCGTGCCGCTGCTGGCCGGCCTGCCCTGCCGGGTGCGCTGGATCGATTCGCGCGAGGCCGAGTTCCCTGAACACATCCCCCACGGCGTGCGTAAAATCGTCAGCGAAGAGCCAGTGGACGAAGTCGATGACCTGCCCGCCGGCAGCTACTGCATCGTCATGACCCACAACCATCAGCTCGATCTGGAACTGACCGCGGCGATTCTCAAGCGCAACGATTTCACCTGGTTCGGCCTGATCGGCTCGAAAACCAAACGCGCCAAATTCGAACACCGCCTGCGCGATCGTGGTTTCGACCCGAGCGTGGTGCAGCGCATGCGCTGCCCGATGGGCATCGGCGAAGTCAAAGGCAAATTGCCTGTGGAAATCGCCATCTCCATCGCCGGCGAAATCATCGCCACTTACAACGCCAATTTCGGCCAGCACAGCGCCCGCGCCGAACCGATTGCCCGACTGCTGCCCGCCTCGCGCCGCAGTCAGGCCGCCAAACTCAAAGCCTCAAACTGATTAGAGAACCCTCATGCCTCTGACTCGCAAAGCCTACCGCGCCGCCATCCTGCACAGCACCGCCGACCCTGCCGAAGTCGGTATCGAAGCCTCCTATGAATATTTCGAGGACGGCCTGCTGGTGATCGACGATGGCAAGATCAGCGCCCTCGGCCACGCCAGCGAACTGCTGCCAACCCTGCCGGCAGATATCGAGATCAACCATTATCAGGATGCGCTGATCACACCGGGCTTTATCGACACACACATTCACCTGCCGCAGACCGGCATGGTCGGCTCCTACGGCGAGCAACTGCTCGACTGGCTGAACACCTACACCTTTCCCTGCGAAAGCCAGTTTGGTGATAAGGCTCACGCCGACGAAGTGGCCGATATTTTCATCAAGGAACTGCTGCGCAACGGCACCACCACGGCGCTGGTGTTCGGCAGCGTGCATCCGCAATCGGTGAATTCGTTTTTCGAGGCCGCCGAGAAGCTTGATCTGCGCATGATCGCCGGCAAGGTGATGATGGACCGCAATGCCCCGGATTATCTGGTCGATACCGCCGAATCCAGCTACGTCGACAGCAAGGCGCTGATCGAGCGCTGGCACGGCAAGGGTCGCTTGCACTATGCGGTGACGCCGCGTTTTGCGCCGACCAGCACTCCGGAACAACTGACCCTGGCCGGGCAATTGCTGACGGAATATCCGGATCTGTACATGCAGACCCACATCAGCGAGAACCTCAAGGAGATCGAGTGGGTCAAGGAGCTGTTCCCGGAGCGCAAGGGCTACCTCGACGTCTACGATCACTACCAATTGCTCGGCGAACGCTCGGTATTCGCCCACGGCGTGCACCTGTGTGACGAAGAATGCGCGCGCCTGGCGGAAACCGGCTCGGCGATCTCGTTCTGCCCGACCTCGAACCTGTTCCTCGGCAGCGGCCTGTTCAACCTGCCGATGGCCGAGAAACACAAGCTCAATGTCGGCCTCGGCACCGACGTCGGCGGCGGTACCAGTTTCTCGCTGCTGCAAACCCTCAACGAAGCCTACAAGGTCATGCAACTGCAGGGCGCGCGGTTGAGCCCGTTCAAGTCGCTGTACCTGGCGACCTTGGGTGGTGCGCGGGCGCTGCGCCTGGAAGACAAGATCGGTAACCTGCAACCGGGTTCGGATGCCGACTTCCTGGTGCTGGATTACAACGCCACGCCGCTGCTGAGCTATCGCTTGAAACAGTCGAATAACATCGCCGAGACGTTGTTTGTGCTGATGACCCTGGGCGATGACCGCACCGTGGCGCAGACGTATGCAGCGGGGGCGCTGGTGCATCAGCGCTAGGTTTTCCTGCACTGATCGTTCCCACGCTCTGCGTGGGAATGCAGCCCGTGACGCTCCGCGTCACTGGACGCGGAGCGTCCCTAGAGACATTCCCACGCGGAGCGTGGGAACGATCATCCCCGGTGGTGTTTACCCCGGGGGATTTTTATTGCCTGTCAGATCGCCTTCGCGAGCAAGCTCGCTCCCACCTTTGAAATGCATTCCCCTGTGGGAGCGAGCCTGCTCGCGAAAGCCGCGACTCGGTTTCAGATCAGAGCTTGGCCGCTGGACGCCCCGGCTTCTTGGTCTGCAACAAATGCGAGAACACCGCATGCAGATCATCCGACGCGCCTTCCTCGTCGAGGTTGAGCTTGCTGTCGATGTGATCCATGTGATGCATCATCAGGTTCACCGCCAGTTCGCCGTCGCGCTTTTCAATGGCGTCGATCAACTGGGTGTGTTCGTCGTACGAACAATGCGAGCGGTTGCCGCTTTCGTACTGGGCGATGATCAGCGAGGTCTGCGACACCAGGCTGCGCTGGAAGCTGATCAACGGTGCGTTCATTGCCGCTTCCGCCAGCTTCAGGTGGAATTCACCCGACAGACGAATACCGGCACCACGATCGCCACGGGAGAAGCTGTCGCGCTCGTCGTTGACCATCTGCCGCAGTTCGGCGATCTGTTCGGCAGTGGCATGTTGCACCGCCAGTTCAGTGATCGCCCGCTCGACCAGACGCCGGGCGAGAAACACCTGACGCGCCTCTTCAACGCTCGGGCTGGCGACGACGGCGCCACGGTTCGGCCGCAACAGCACCACGCCTTCATGGGCCAGACGCGACAGTGCGCGGCGAATGATGGTGCGGCTCACCCCGAAGATTTCCCCCAGCGCTTCTTCGCTCAACTTGGTGCCGGGCGCCAGACGCTGTTCGAGGATGGCCTCGAAGATATGCGCGTAGACAATATCGTCCTGGGTTCCGCTGCGGCCGGCTTTGCCTGCTCGCGGTTGTTTCTTGAGGGGTTGCAACTGTTCGTTCATGGGCACTCGAGTCGGGAAAACTGCGGCGAATAGACCGTGACTGTAATACGGCACAGTAGGTCGCTGGCAAGTATCGCGTAAAAAACAGCGCGATTGTACACAATGAATGGTGGCAACACGACTGTACGGCTGTTTGCGCCTGCGGCTGTATTGCAACGCTGGGTTACGTTTGAGTTTAGGCTTGATCGCAGAATCCGCTGCATGACCGCAATCCCTCGTGGGAGCGAGCCTGCTCGCGAAAGCCATTCCACATTCACTATGAATGTTGACTGACCTACCGCTTTCGCGAGCAGGCTCGCTCCCACAGAGGTTCTGTGTTGTGGCGGACATCTCCATTGGTATAAGGAACACCGCCGTCATGACCGACGCCACCCACGCCCGCCTGCGCCCTCTCGCCGACACCTCGCCTTCCGCCATCGTCGCCGGTTTCATCGCGATGATGACCGGTTACACCAGTTCGCTGGTGCTGATGTTCCAGGCCGGGCAAGCGGCCGGCCTGAGCAGCGGGCAGATTTCCTCGTGGATCTGGGCGATTTCGATCGGCATGGCAGTGTGTTCGATCGGCCTGTCGCTGCGCTATCGCACACCGATCACCATCGCCTGGTCGACCCCCGGCGCGGCGTTGCTGATCACCAGCCTGGGCGGCGTCAGTTACGGCGAGGCGATCGGCGCCTACATCACGTGCGCGGTACTGGTGACGATCTGCGGCCTGACCGGCAGCTTTGAACGGCTGGTGAAAAAGATCCCGGCCTCTCTGGCGGCGGCCTTGCTGGCAGGGATCCTGTTCAAGATCGGCAGCGAAATCTTCGTCGCCGCGCAACACCGTACCGGTCTGGTGCTGGGGATGTTCTTCACTTATCTGCTGGTCAAGCGCCTGTCACCACGCTATGCGGTGCTTGCAGCGCTGCTCATTGGCACTGCGCTGTCGGGCTTCATGGGGCTGCTGGATTTCAGCGGCTTTCACCTGGAAGTGGCCACCCCGGTGTGGACCACGCCGCACTTCTCCCTGGCCGCGACCATCAGCATCGGCATTCCGCTGTTCGTGGTGGCGATGACCTCGCAGAACATGCCCGGCATCGCCGTGCTGCGCGCCGATGGCTACACCGTCCCGGCCTCGCCGCTGATCACCACCACCGGCATCGCCTCGCTGCTGCTGGCGCCGTTCGGCTCCCACGGCATCAACCTCGCGGCCATCAGCGCGGCGATCTGCACCGGCCCGCATGCCCATGAAGATCGCAACAAGCGTTACACCGCAGCGGTGTGGTGCGGGGTGTTCTACGGGATTGCCGGGGTGTTCGGCGCGACGTTGGCGGCATTGTTTGCGGCGTTGCCCAAGGAACTGGTGCTGTCGATTGCCGCCCTGGCGCTGTTCGGCTCGATCATCAATGGCTTGAGCATTGCCATGAGCGAGGTGAAGGAACGGGAAGCGGCGTTGATCACCTTTATGGTCACGGCGTCGGGGCTGACACTGTTTTCCATTGGTTCGGCGTTTTGGGGGATTGTGGCGGGGGTTTTGACGCTGGTGATTCTGAATTGGCGCAGAGCTTAAGATCAAAAGCCCCTCACCCTAACCCTCTCCCAAAGGGAGAGGGGACTGACCAAGGTGCTCGGAAAATATACGCCGACGAGGGATACCAAGTCGAACTCACATCCCGAAAAGCCCACAAATCGGCCCCCTCTCCCTCGGGAGAGGGCTGGGGTGAGGGGCGAATCCACCACCAAACCCAAGCCGTACCACCCAAACCCCAGACGAAAAAAAACGGCGACCCTCAGGTCGCCGTTTTTTTCAGTATCACTTGGCCGCGTTGATCGGCTTTTCCGGATACCACACGTCCAGCAGCGGGCTGACTTCGTACTTGGTCAGCTCGGAGCGGTTTTTCAGCCAGGCTTCAACGGCAGCGCGCTGCTCTTCGTTGACCGAGCCACGCTTCTGCAGGCACACCAGACCGAAGTCGTCGCCGCCAACATAACCCAGACCGTTGGCTTCCATGGCTTCTTTGATGAATGCTTCGAGGAAAGCGTCAATGGCTTCTTCGGACAAGTCTTCTTTGAAGTCCAGGTTCAGTTCGAAACCCAGCTCTTGAAATTCATCAACGCACAGTTTTTTGCGCAGACGCTGGGAACGGTTAGTCGCCATTGGAACAATCCTCTTAAGTAATAACGGCCGGCACTTTACCAGTTTAAGCCGGCGATTGCCCGACTCTCTGGTCGCTGCGGCCGACCGCCTGTAAAAAAATAAGCGATTGGCCGGGCCTGACACGGCACAAGCTGTTACAGCTTGGGGCATAATGCCGACACTTTCATGACCACTGAGGGCCTTTTCATCCATGTCCTCGTCTTTTTTCCCCTCTTTTGCAGGGTTTTATTGCATATGATCAAATCGTTGCGTCCACTGTTTCTCGCCGGCCTTCTTCTGCCTCTGGCCCTGCCTGTCTCCGCTGCCACCATCAACACTTCCCTCACCCCGAACGTCGAAAAAGCCCTCAAGGCCAGCAAGTTGCAGCCCACTGCGCTGTCGCTGGTGATGGTGCCGCTCGACGGTCCGGGCACGCCGACCGTGTTCAACGCCGACGTCTCGGTCAATCCGGCCTCTACGATGAAACTGGTCACCACTTACGCGGCGCTGGAAATGCTCGGCCCCAACCATCAGTGGAAAACCGAGTTCTACACCGATGGCGACCTGAGCGGCGGCATTCTCAACGGCAACCTCTACCTCAAGGGTGGCGGTGACCCGAAGCTGAACATGGAAAAACTCTGGCTGCTGATGCGCGACCTGCGCGCCAACGGCGTGACCCAGATCACCGGCGACCTGATCCTCGACCGCAACTTCTTCGTGCAGCCGCAATTGCCGGAATTCAACGATGACGGCAACGACGACAACAAGCCGTTCCTGGTCAAACCCGACTCGTTGCTGGTCAACCTCAAGGCCCTGCGCTTCGTCGCGCGCAATGACGGTGGCCGCGTACTGATTTCGGTTGAGCCGCCGATTGCCAGCATCCGCATCGAAAACACCGTCAAAGCCCTGCCGTCCAAGCAATGCACCGGCGGCGTGCGCTACAACCCGGTGCCGCAGGCCGATGGCAGCGTGACCGTGACCGTCGGCGGCCAGTTGGGCGAAGGCTGCAGCTCGCAGACTTACCTGTCGCTGCTCGACCATGCGACCTACACCGCCGGCGCCGTAAGGGCGATCTGGAAGGAACTGGGTGGCAGCATCCAGGGCAAGGATCGTCTGGCACCGACGCCGAGCAGCGCCAAACTGCTCGCCCGCGCGTACTCGCCGGATCTGGCCGAGATCATCCGCGACATCAACAAATACAGTAACAACACCATGGCCCAGCAGCTGTTCCTCAGCCTTGGCCAGCGTTTCCGCAACGATGCCGACGGTGATGACGCCCGGGCTGCGCAGCGCGTGGTGCGTCAGTGGCTGGCGAAGAAAGGCATCACCGCGCCGCATCTGGTGATGGAGAATGGCTCTGGTCTGTCGCGGGCCGAGCGGGTCAGCGCGCGTGAGATGGCCAACATGCTGCAAGCCGCCTGGCACAGCCCGTACGCCGCCGAGTACATCAGCTCGCTGCCGATTGCCGGCACCGACGGCACCATGCGCAAACGTCTCAAAACCACGGCGATGCGCGGCGAAGCCCACGTCAAGACCGGCACCCTGAACACCGTGCGCGCGATCGCCGGTTTCAGCCGTGATGTGAATGGCAATACCTGGGCAGTGGTAGCGATCCTCAACGACAAGGCCCCGTTCGGCGCCTCGTCGGTGCTCGATCAGGTGCTGCTGGATCTGTACAAACAGCCGAAACTGCCGCAGACCGCTTCGGTGCTGTAACCCAATCCAAGCCACACCACAAAACCCTGTGGGAGCTGGCTTGCCAGCGATAGCGGACTGTCAGTCACCGAATATGCTGACTGGAATAACCCTATCGCTGGCAAGCCAGCTCCCACAGGCTTGTGGTGTATCGAGCATCAGCGGCTCAGCTCATCTCCCGCTCAACCCGATCCCGGCCATTCTGCTTCGCCGCGTAGACCCCTGAGTCGGCGCGCAGCAACAATGCATCTGCGCCCTCCCCCGGGCGCCAGCTGGCGATGCCGAAACTCGCGGTGACCAAGCCGACCACGTCCACCGGTGCGCTACGCAAACCCTCCCACAACTCCATCGCCAGCATGTAGGCGTGTTCACCGTCGATATCCGGGCACAGCACCATGAACTCTTCACCGCCCAAACGGCAGAACACGTCGGTGCGGCGCAGGCGATGGCCAATCCGCTCGCAGACTGCCTGCAGCACGCGGTCGCCGACGGCGTGGCCGAACTGATCGTTGATGCGTTTGAAGTGGTCGATGTCGAGCATGATCACCGACAACTCACCGCCGCCACGCTCGACCCGGGCCATTTCGGTGGTCAGGCGTTCCTGGAAATAGCGGCGGTTGTGAATGCCGGTCAGCGAGTCGGTGATCGACAACGCGCGCAATTCTTCTTCCACGCGCTTGAGATCGGAGATATCCGAGATATAACCGTGCCACAGCACCCCGCCGCCCGGCAGCTCTTCCGGTGTCGCCTCGCCGCGCACCCAGCGCAGACCGCGCTCGGGCAATTGCACGCGGTACTCTTCGCGCCAAGGGCTGAGGTTTTCCGCCGATTCGCGGATCGAGCTGCGCACGCGAATCGCATCCTGCGGGTGGATACGACTGAAGATCGCCTCGGAGTCGAGCAGCAGCACATCCGGCTCCAGCTCGTAGATTTCGCGGATGCCATCGCTGGCGTAGATCACGCTGAAGCGTCCGTCGAATTCCATCTTGAATTGGTAGATGCCACCGGGAACATGGGCGCTGAGCTTCTTCAGCAATGTGTCGCGTGCTGCCAGCACCTCGTGCACTCGCTTGCGTTCGGTGATGTCGATGCAGATCGCCAGATGACCGACCCACAGGCCTTGTTCGTCAAGCACCGGGGTGGCGAGCATGTTCACCGGCAGATGACTGCCGTCGCTGCGCACCAGCGTCCACTCGCGCGCTTCATGGCCGCCGACTTCGCCGCCCTCGACCAGCATCGCGTGGCAAGTCGGAATGCTTTTGCCGTAGCGCGCACTCAACTCGGCCGAACGCGCCGCCAGCTCGCGAGGCAAATGCAGATTCTCCAGGGTCATGCGCCCAACGACTTCGGCGCTGCTGTAGCCGAGCATTTGCTCGGCGCCGGGGTTGAAGGTGTTGATCACGCCGCGCAGGTCGGTGGCAATGATCGCGACCTGAGTGGCGGCATTCAGCACGCCGCGCAGTTGACCGTGGGTGCCGCGCAATTCCTGCTCGCGCTCGTGCAACTCCTGCGTGCGCACCTCGACCAGGCGCACCGCGCGCTGGCGCTGGCTGACCAGCACGTAAAGCAAGGCGCTGAGCAGTGCGCTGAGCAAGCCGCCAAGAATGATCACGCTGCCCACCGACGAATGGTTGGCCTGCATGAAGGCGTAGCTTGGCAGGATATCGACCTGATAGTCGTGATCGGCCATGCGCAGCAAACGCGTCGCCGCCAGATCGCCGGGCACCGCTTCGTTGCTCGATTCGAACAGCGCCTCGTGCTGATCCTGGGTCGACAGGTCGAGAATGCGCACCGACAGATAATCGTGCAGGGCATCGGGCAGTCCGTCGGCGAGCAACTGGCGCATGCTGATCACCGCCATCACATAGCCGAACGGCTGCGACTCTCCAGCGCGACTGACCGGCGCCAGCAGCAGCACACCACGCGCATACGACGGCTCGATCCCGACCAGATGCATCGGTTGCGACACCGCCATGCTGCCGAACTGGTCGGCGCGTTGCAGGGTTTCGCGGCGCAAGGGTTGGGCGAGCAAGTCGTAACCCAGCGGCGGCGCCAGTCGGCTCTGGGTTTGCGTGTAGAGCACCGGCACGTATTCGTCGCGCGGCGGCGCCAGTTGCAATTCGCCTTTGGCGTCCAGTTCGCGAATGGTGAATTCGCTCAGGCCTTCATCACGTACCTGCTGTTCAAAGGCGGCCCGTTCGGCACCGCTGACTCGCGGCGCGTAAGTGTAGGCTTGGGTGCGCAGCAATAACGGTCGAGAGTAACCATCGAATTCAGCGCGGGACACCGATTCGGAGTTGGCGAAGAACCGCCGCAGACTATCGAGACGTTGCTCCTGGTCCTGAAAACGTTCGGCGATGCGGCTGTAGCGTTCGTTGGCCAGCAGTTGGAAACGCTGACGCGATTGTTGCTGAAACTGGTTGAAGGTGCCCCATGCGAGCAGCCCGGTGAGAATCCCGCCGGCAAGCAACACCAGCAAAGCGACCAGCCAGGCTGAGACGTCTTCACTGATGAAACCGAGGATTTTCGGGCGCACGGGGTGCAACGGCATAAGCACGACTCACTCCGCCAGATTTGCGGGAAAACCCCATTGGCGGTGTGTGAGTTATAGCTATTAGCCACTAATTTAGCTAGCACCGCTGGATCCACCGAGCCGTTAAAAATCAACGCTCTGTGGATCCAACCAGTGAAAGCGTCAACGAGCCGTGATTTTCCAGGCGCGGTGGATCTTGGTATTGCGGGCGAAATCCGGATCAATGGTCTGCGCACTGATTTCCTCGACCGCATAACGCTCGGCGAGGTTTTCCTCCAACTGGAACTTGCGGAAGTTGTTGGAGAAATACAGCACGCCACCCGGTGCCAGCCGCGCCATCGCCAAGTCGATCAACTGCACCTGATCGCGCTGCACATCGAAGATGCCTTCCATGCGCTTGGAGTTGGAGAACGTCGGCGGGTCGATGAAGATCAGGTCGTATTCGTCACGGCTGCTTTCCAGCCACGCCATCACATCGCCCTGCTCCAGACGGTTCTTGTCCGAGAAGCCGTTCAGCGACAGGTTGCGACGCGCCCAGTCCAGATAGGTTTTCGACAGATCGACGCTGGTGGTGCTGCGCGCGCCGCCCTTGGCCGCGTGCACGCTGGCGGTCGCGGTGTAGCAGAACAGATTGAGGAAGCGTTTGCCGCCCGCTTCTTTCTGGATACGCATGCGCATCGGCCGGTGATCGAGGAACAGGCCGGTGTCGAGGTAGTCGGTGAGGTTGACCAGCAACTTCACGCCACCTTCATTGACCTCGACGAACTTGCCCTGCGCCGCCTGACGCTCGTACTGCTTGGTGCCGCTCTGCCGCTCGCGGCGCTTGACCACCACGCGGTTCTTGTCGACGTTCAACGCCTGCGGAATGGCCGCCAGCGCATCGAACATGCGCGCCGAGGCTTTTTCCGGGTCGATGGATTTCGGCGCGGCGTATTCCTGAACGTGCACCCAGTCGTGGTACAGGTCGATGGCCATCGCGTATTCCGGCATGTCGGCATCATAGACGCGGTAGCAATCGATGCCTTCGCGCTTGACCCACTTGCCCATCGCCTTGAGATTTTTCTGCAAGCGATTGGCAAACATCTGCCCGCCTTCACTCAAGCGCGGCTGCTCGACCACTGGCGCCGGGGCTGGCGTCGGCTTGATCGGGTTGCCGTTCTTGTTGAACTTGCGCTCTTGCGGCTCGTCCGGGGTCTGATCGTAAGCCGCTTGCTCGCGCTCGGCCTGACGCTGTTCCGGGGTGCGACGTTCGCCAGTGACGAACTGATCCGGCAGAACCTTGATCAGCAGCAGTTTGCACGGCAGCGCGCCGTTCCAGAACGAATACTGTTTATGGCTGCGGATACCCATGCGCTTGCCCAGATCCGGGGCGCCGGTGAACACCGCCGCTTCCCAGTTCAGGCAGGCCTGACGCAGACGCTCGCCCAGATTCTGGTAGAGATACAGCAGGCTGGCTTCGTCACCGAGACGCTCGCCGTACGGCGGGTTGCAGATCACCAGGCCTTTCTGGTTCTGGTCCGGGCGCGGCTCGAAGGTCGCCACTTCGCCCTGGTAGATCTTGATCCACTCGCTGAGGCCGGCGCGCTCAACGTTGTTGCGGCCTGGCTGAATCAATCGTGGATCGGCTTCATAACCACGAATCCACAGCGGCGGTTTGGCCAGACCGGCGGCGGCACGCTCGACGGCTTCTTCATGGAGTTTTTTCCACAGTGCCGGCACGTGACCGAGCCACGCGGTAAAGCCCCACTGCTCGCGACGCAGGTTCGGCGCCATGTCGGCGGCAATCATCCCGGCTTCGACGAGGAACGTACCGACACCGCACATCGGGTCAGCCAGCGCGCCGCCTTCGGCAGCAATACGCGGCCAGCCGGAACGGATGAGGATTGCCGCCGCGAGGTTTTCCTTCAGCGGCGCCGCGCCCTGCTGCAAGCGATAGCCGCGCTGGTGCAGGCTGTGGCCGGACAGGTCGAGGGACAGAATCGCTTCGCCGCGATCCAGACGCAGGTGGATACGCAGGTCCGGGTTGAGTTTGTCGATGGATGGACGATCGCCCTGCGGCGTGCGCAGTTTGTCGACGATGGCATCTTTGACTTTCAGCGCGCCGAAGTGGGTGTTGTCGATACCCGAGCCGTGGCCGCTGAATTCGACGGCCAGGGTGCCGTCGCTGAGCATGTGATCCTGCCAGTCGATGTCGAGCACGCCGTGGTAGAGGTCTTCGGCGTCCTTCATCGGGAAACGCTTGAGCACCAGCAACACGCGGTTGGCCAGACGCGACCAGAGGCACAGGCGATAGGCGGTTTCCATGGTCGCCATGCCACGCACGGCGGAGGTGTGCTCGCGCGCTTCTTCAAGGCCAAGCCCGACGGCTTCCTCGATGAGCAGGCCTTCAAGGCCTTTGGGGCAAGTGAGGAAGAGTTCGAAACGATCGGACATGGTAATTCCAGAGCCTTTGGCTAGTGGGCCGGCAACGCATTGCCGACCCGGTTTTCAATCAGGCGCTTTTCTGAAAGAGCGCCCGCGTGGCACGAAGGTGTGCCGTTCCATCCCCGCTGCTCGGGTTAAAAGAGCTTAGATGCCGGGACAGATAAAAAAGTTGGTGCAACAAAAAGACTGAAAGCGACCCTTCGTCGAATATTACCCAAGCGCAAACGTGGGTCATTCTCACTAAAGGATTAACCCCCTGAGTCAGCGGGGCGCCGATCATACCGGGGTTTGCGCATTGAACGTTGAATAAATACGCGGTTACTTATCGCCATAGCATCCTTTACGTTACGTGCTTATGACAAAACGATCATTCCCTCGGTGTGACTCATTGGTTAGAACTGAGCACAGGTTGACGTCGCAACGGCGTCAACACCTTGGCTCGCCACGCCGGCAGCGAGCCGCACGATGGCAGGTTTTTTCTGCCCGACCTCAATTGAGGTCAACGCGACACTACAGTCAACAAGTGAGGGAAACACCCTATGAGAAGACTTAAGCGTGATCCGTTGGAAAGAGCATTTTTGCGCGGATATCAATATGGCGTTGGTGGCAAATCCCGTGAGCTTTGCCCATTTACTCTACCGTCGGTACGTCAAGCCTGGATCAACGGCTGGCGAGAAGGACGCGGCGACAACTGGGACGGTATGACCGGCACTGCGGGAATCCACAGACTCAACGAACTTCACGCCGTCGGCTGACACAGGGCATTTATTCCGACACGACAATCTGAATTTGCAATGAATTAACCACGCACGTCCTTCCCGGACGGCGGGCTACGGCCCAGGGGCTCCTTCGAGGAGCCCTTTTTAATGCCTGCAAAAAGGGTTAACCGGGTTCCACGTGGCGAGGGGATTTATCCCCGCTCGGCTGCGCAGCAGTCGCGAAGTCGGAATTTCAATTTAACTGGCATATCAATGTGCAAGGTTTGGGGCTGCTGGGCAGCCCAGCGGGGATAAATCCCCTCGCCACAAAGGCCCCCCAACGCCTCGGCAATCCTCAGCGCAACGCGGCGATCGCATCCACCGATTCACGAATCAGCGCCGGGCCTTTGTAGATGAAGCCCGAATAGATCTGCACCAGGCTCGCGCCAGCAGTGATTTTCTCCGCCGCGTGTTTGCCCTCGGTAATCCCGCCCGCGGCAATGATCGGCAAGCGTCCGGCCAATTCGCCCGCCAGCACTTTCACGGTATGGGTGCTCTTCTCACGCACTGGCGCGCCGGACAGACCGCCCGCCTCGTCGCCATGCTCCATGCCTTCAACACCGACACGGCTCAAAGTCGTATTGGTGGCGATGACCGCGTCCATGCCGGTTTCGATCAATGCCTGGGCAACCTGCGCAGTCTCTTCGTCGGTCATGTCCGGCGCGATCTTGATCGCCAGCGGCACATGCTTGCCGTGACGCAGGGCCAGTTCGGCGCGACGAGTGGCCAGATCCGCGAGCAATTGCTTGAGCGAGTCACCGAACTGCAGGCTGCGCAGGCCCGGGGTGTTTGGCGAGCTGACGTTGACGGTGACGTAGCTGGCGTGGGCGTAAACCTTGTCCAGGCAGATCAGGTAATCGTCGACCGCACGCTCGACGGGAGTGTCGAAGTTCTTGCCGATATTGATGCCCAGCACGCCCTGGTATTTTGCCGCAGCGACCCGCGCCAGCAGGTTATCCACACCGAGGTTGTTGAAACCCATGCGGTTGATGATCGCCTCGGCTTCCGGCAGGCGGAAGATCCGTGGTTTCGGGTTACCCGGTTGTGGGCGCGGGGTCACGGTGCCGATTTCGACAAAACCGAAACCCAATTGTGCAAAGCCGTCGATGGCCGCGCCGTTCTTGTCCAGACCTGCCGCCAGCCCCACCGGGTTCGGGAACTCCAGCCCCATGACGGTCACCGGCATTTTCGCCGGCGCCTTGCACAGCAAGCCGTTGAGGCCCAAACGTCCACCCGCGCCGATCAGATCCAGCGACAGATCGTGGGAGGTTTCCGGGGAAAGTTTGAACAACAGCTGACGGGCCAGGGTGTACATGGGCGGCAATGACTCGGGCGGCGAAAAGAGGCGGCGATTATAGCCGGGCATCGTCCCCCGGCGCGAGGCGCCTGCGCGAATCAGGCGACTGGCATATGCCTTGCACCACCCCGCTCATCAGTCTGCCGACCAATGACGGCGCGCAGGCCAGGACAATGGCGTCGTCCCCGGGTTTTGCCTGCGCAGAATCCGGGACGACGTTTTTTTTGAGGTAGCGTATGAACGAAACGTCCTTGGGGCCTCTGGCCTGGGTCAATGGCAGCGATGCGCCGGAAAAGAGCGCGATCAATCTCGGCTTCATGGCGCTGAGCGACTGCGCCTCGGTGGTGGTCGCCGCCACCCAGGGCTTCGCCCAGCCCTACGGCCTGACCCTGAACCTCAAGCGTCAGGCGTCATGGGCCAACCTGCGCGACAAACTGGTCAGCGGCGAACTGGATGCCGCGCACAGCCTGTACGGACTGATTTACGCGGTGCACCTGGGCATCGGCGGCGTCGCCCCGACCGACATGGCAGTGCTGATGGGTCTGAACCAGAATGGCCAGAGCCTGAACCTGTCCCATGGTTTGCAACAGGCTGGCGTGAACAGTCCTGAAGCGCTCGATCGGCACGTGCACCAAAGCCGCGCAAAACTGACCTTCGCCCAGACCTTTCCCACCGGCACCCATGCGATGTGGCTTTATTACTGGCTGGCGAGCCAGGGCATTCATCCGTTGCAGGACGTCGACAGCGTGGTCGTGCCGCCGCCGCAAATGGTCGCGCACCTGCAAGCCGGGCGCATCGACGGTTTTTGCGTCGGCGAACCGTGGGCGGCCAGCGCCGTGCAGCAGGATCTCGGCTTCACCCTGGCGACCAGCCAAAGCATCTGGCCCGACCACCCGGAAAAAGTCCTCGGCTGCACCCGCGAATTCGTCGAGCAATATCCCAACACCGCGCGGGCGCTGGTCATGGCCATTCTTGAGGCCAGTCGCTTCATCGAAGAAAGCCCGGAAAACCGCCGCAGCACCGCGCAATTGCTCAGCGCCACCGAATACCTCGACACCCCCGCCGCGTGCATCGAGCCGCGTTTTATGGGTGACTACGCCGATGGCCTCGGTAATCGCTGGCAGGATCCGCATGCGCTGCGTTTTCATGGCGATGGCGAGGTCAATCTGCCCTACCTTTCCGACGGCATGTGGTTCATGACCCAGTTCCGTCGCTGGGGTCTGTTGCGCGAGGATCCGGATTATCTGGCCGTCGCCCGCCAGGTTCAGCGTCTGGATCTGTATCGCGAGGCAGCGAGCGCTGTCGGTATTGCGGCTTCGCACGCCGACCTGCGCAGCAGCCAGTTGCTCGACGGCAAGGTCTGGGACGGCAGCGATCCGGCGGGCTATGCGCGCAGTTTCAAACTGCATGCCCTGAACGACACCGCCCCCCTTCTCGCCCAGCGCTGACAGGAGACCGCGAACATGTTGCGCATTCTGCTGATCAACGACACCGCGAAAAAAGTCGGACGCCTGAAAGCGGCGCTGACCGAGGCCGGCTTCGAGGTAATCGACGAGTCCGGCCTGACCATCGACCTGCCGGCGCGCGTCGAAACGGTGCGCCCGGACGTGATCCTGATCGATACCGAGTCACCGAGCCGCGATGTCATGGAGCAAGTGGTGCTGGTCAGCCGCGACCAGCCCCGGCCGATCGTGATGTTTACCGACGAACATGACCCGGGGGTGATGCGTCAGGCGATCAAGTCCGGGGTCAGTGCCTACATCGTCGAAGGCATTCACGCACAACGGTTGCAGCCGATTCTCGATGTGGCGATGGCGCGCTTCGAGAGTGACCAGGCTTTGCGCGCGCAATTGCAGGCCCGTGACCAGCAACTGGCCGAGCGCAAGCGCATTGAGCTGGCCAAGGGTTTATTGATGAAGATGAAGGATTGCAACGAGGAAGAGGCCTATACGCTGATGCGCCGCCAGGCGATGAGCCGCCAGCAGAAGCTGATTCAGGTGGCGGAGCAGATCATTGCCATGAGTGAGTTGCTGGGCTGAAATTTTCGCTGCAAATCAAGAGCCCCTCACCCTAGCCCTCTCCCGGATATGGATTCACTCGAAATCGTTCAGATCGGCAAATGATTCGGCCATCCCCCGCTCGGTTCCCTCTCCCTCTGGGAGAGGGCTAGGGTGAGGGGCTTTTGCTTTTCAGCTGTTGGCACAAATCTCGCTAAGTAAACCGCACAGGTAACCAACGGCGGTTGCCCCACCTACGACAAAGACGTCGCTCACCCCGTTCGCCCCCCCGGCGAATCAGGTAGCGGCGTTTTTGCGTTTTGGCCCCACAGAGCGGGGCCGGTGGTGCGGCCGTGAGGCGCTCCACCTGCTGTGCATGACTCCTTTCGAGACTCTTTTCAGCCGAGGTGCGCGATGAATTCAAGCTTCTGGAAATCCGGCCATACCCCGACCCTGTTCGCGGCCTTCCTGTATTTCGACCTGAGCTTCATGGTCTGGTACCTGCTCGGCCCGCTGGCGGTGCAGATTGCCGCCGACCTGCACCTGACCACCCAGCAGCGGGGCCTTGTGGTCGCCACGCCGATTCTCGCCGGCGCGGTGTTGCGCTTCGCCATGGGCATGCTCGCCGATCGCTTGTCGCCCAAGACCGCCGGGCTGATCGGCCAGGTCATCGTCATCTGCGCGCTGTTCGGCGCCTGGAAACTGGGTATCCACAGTTATGAACAGGCGCTGATCCTCGGCCTGTTCCTCGGCATGGCCGGCGCGTCGTTCGCCGTAGCCCTGCCGCTGGCCTCGCAATGGTATCCACCAGAACATCAGGGCAAAGCCATGGGCATCGCCGGCGCCGGCAACTCCGGCACCGTGTTCGCCGCGCTGCTGGCGCCAGTGATTGCCGCCGCGTTCGGCTGGAGCAATGTCTTCGGGTTTGCCCTGATCCCGCTGGTCCTGACTTTGGTGCTATTCGCCCTGTTGGCAAAAAACGCCCCGCAGCGGCCAAAGCCGAAAGCCATGGCCGACTACTTCAAGGCCCTCGGTGATCGCGACAGTTGGTGGTTCATGTTTTTCTACAGCGTCACCTTCGGCGGTTTCATCGGCCTGGCGAGTGCCCTGCCCGGTTACTTTAACGATCAATACGGTCTGAGCCCGGTAACCGCCGGCTACTACACCGCTGCCTGCGTGTTCGGCGGCAGCCTGATGCGGCCGTTGGGTGGCGCGCTGGCCGATCGCTTCGGCGGCATCCGCACTTTGCTGGCGATGTACACCGTCGCTGCCATCTGCATCGCAGCGGTGGGCTTCAATCTGCCAAGTTCCTACGCGGCGCTGGCGCTTTTCGTCTGCACCATGCTCGGCTTGGGCGCCGGCAACGGTGCGGTTTTCCAACTGGTGCCGCAGCGTTTTCGTCTGGAGATCGGCGTGATGACCGGGCTGATCGGCATGGCCGGCGGTATCGGCGGCTTCGCCCTCGCGGCCGGCATGGGCGCGATCAAGCAAAGCACCGGCAGTTATCAACTGGCGCTGTGGTTGTTCGCCAGCCTCGGCGTGCTGGCATGGTTTGGCCTGCACGGCGTCAAGCGTCGCTGGAGAACCACCTGGGGTTCGGCGGCGGTGACGGCGGCGCGGGTCTGAGGCTCGAATGGCCCTGCAACTGAGCTTCGCCGAAGCCAGCGCCACCGGCCCGCGCGCGGAGAATCAGGACGCCCTGCGTTCGGTGACACCGGCGCCGGCACTGGCGGTGAGCAAGGGTTATCTGTTCGCCATCGCCGACGGCGTCAGCCAGTGCGCCGATGGCGGCCTCGCCGCGCGTTCGACCTTGCAGGCGCTGGCGCTGGACTACTACGCGACGCCGGAAACCTGGAGCGTGGCCCAGGCGCTGGATCGCCTGTTGCTCGCGCAAAATAGCTGGCTGCAGGCCAACGGCGGCGGGCAACCGCTGCTGACCACAGTCAGCGCGATGGTGATGCGCGGTCGACGCTTCACCCTTGCCCACGTCGGCGATTGCCGGGTCTATCGCTGGCACGCCGAGCGCTTGCAGCGCATCAGCGAGGATCACGTCTGGGAGCAACCGGGCATGCAACACGTGCTCAAGCGTGCGCTCGGGCTCGATCAGCATCTGGTCCTGGATTTCCTCGACGGCGAACTGCGTGAGGGCGAAAGCTTCGTGCTGCTCAGCGACGGCGTCTGGTCGACCCTGGGCGATACCGCGATCGCGGCAATTCTGCGCGATCAAGTGGATCTGCCCAGCGCGGCGCAAACCTTGGTCAACGCCGCGCATATGGCCGGCAGTCAGGACAACGCCAGTGCCCTGCTGGTGCGCGTCGATGCGCTGGGCGAAGCGAGCATCGGCGATGCGCTGGTGCAATTGCAGCAATGGCCACTGCCGCCAACGCTGAAACCCGGGCAAGCGTTTGAAGGCTGGCAGGTGCAAGGCATCATCGGCCAGAGCCAGCAATCATTGCTGTATCGCGTGCTCGATAGTCAGGGCCAGCCTTGGCTGTTGAAGACCTTGCCGACGCGCCTGGCCGACGATCCGCAAGCCGGGCAGGCGCTGCTGTCGGAAGAATGGTTCCTCAAGCGCGTGGCCGGCCGGCATTTTCCGCAAATCCATGCCTGCACTCAGCGTCAACATTTGTATTACGTCATGCGCGAATACGCCGGGACGACGCTGGCCGACGTGTTTCAACACAGCGGCCCGTTGCCTTTGGCGCAGTGGCAGGACATCGCCGAGCGGCTGTTGCGCGCGGTCGGGCTGCTGCATCGACGGCAGATTCTGCACCGCGACATCAAACCGGAAAACCTGCTGCTGGGGGATGACGGCGAGCTGCGCCTGCTGGATTTCGGTCTGGCTTACTGCCCCGGGCTGTCGGAGGACGCGCCGGCGACCCTGCCGGGAACGCCTAGTTTCATCGCCCCGGAAGCGTTTCGCGGCGAACCACCGAGTGCACAACAGGATTTGTATTCTGTCGGTGTCACTCTCTATTACCTGCTCACCGGGCATTTCCCCTATGGCGAGATCGAAGCGTTTCAGCGGCCCCGATTCGGCGTGCCGGTGAGTGCCAGTCGCTATCGCCCGGACTTGCCGGAATGGCTGGCGCAAAGTCTGGAACGCGGCGTCGCCGCCGATCCGCAGCAACGCTTCGAAACCGCTGAAGAGTGGCTGCTGGTGCTGGAACAGGGTGAGCGGCAAAGTTTGAGTGTGCGGTCCCGGCCTTTACTCGAGCGGGAGCCGTTGAAGGTCTGGCGGACCATGGCGTTGGTGGCGTTGCTGGGGAATGTGGTGCTGCTGGTTTTGTTGTTTCACAGTTAAACCGCGCCGCGCCATTCGCGAGCAAGCTCGCTCCCACAGGGATTTGTGAACACCACAGCCCCCTGTGGGAGCGAGCTTGCTCGCGAAGGCGGCAGCCCAATCACCACAACTCTATGTGCCTGAACGCTCCACGAACGGGCAACCCGCTTCGATTCGGTGCAAAAAATCAACGCTATAACCGCGCCTAACCAATAAAACCGCGCTTCGCGTAGTTGGCACAACCACTGCATTACCCTTTTCACCATACATAAAGCCCATCCTTCAACGACGAAGGCTGCGCTTCCCGAGAGAACGGGACCAGGACAAAGGCGTCCTCGCTAGGCAACTAGCGGGACGCCTTTTTTTGTTTGCGCAAAATTTGTCGAGCAAGGCCCGACGGCCCACCAGAGGCCAGCCGCAGCTCCCGGAGAACCTGATGAAAAAACTCAAACTGGTGATGATCGGCAATGGCATGGCCGGGGTGCGTACCCTGGAAGAACTGCTCAAGCTGAGCGACGAGCTCTACGACATCACCGTCTTCGGCGCCGAACCGCACACCAACTACAACCGCATCCTGCTGTCGCCGGTGCTGGCCGGTGAGCAGACTTTCGAAGAGATCGTCCTCAACGACCTCGACTGGTACCTGGAAAACAACATCAAGCTGCTGCTCAACCGCAAAGTGGTGGAGATCGACCGGGTCAAACGCCGAGTGATTGCCGAGGACGGCACCGAAGCCGAGTACGATCGCCTGCTGATCGCCACCGGCTCGACCCCGTTCATCCTGCCAATCCCCGGCAACACTTTGCAGGGCGTGATCGGTTACCGCGACATCGCCGACACCCAGGCCATGATCGACACCGCCAGGACCCACAAGCACGCCGTAGTCATCGGCGGCGGCCTGCTCGGCCTCGAAGCGGCCAATGGCCTGATGCTGCGCGGCATGCACGTGACCGTGGTGCACCTCGGCGAATGGCTGCTGGAGCGGCAACTGGACAAGACCAGCGGCCAGCTTCTGCAATCGGCGCTGGAATCCCGTGGCCTGCACTTTCGCCTGTGCGAACAGACCCAAGCCCTGCACGATGCCGGCAATGGCCGGGTCGGCTCGGTGCAGTTCAAGAACGGCGACATCATTCCTGCCGATCTGGTGGTGATGGCCGCCGGCATCCGCCCCAACACCGAACTGGCAGAAAAGGCCGGCATTCCGTGCAATCGCGGGATTCTGGTCAACGACACCCTGCAAACCTACGACCCGCGCATCTACGCAATCGGCGAATGCGCCAGTCATCGCGGCATCGCCTACGGCCTCGTTGCGCCGCTGTTCGAACAAGCCAAGGTCTGCGCCAATCACCTCGCGCAACTGGGTTTCGCTCGCTATCAGGGCTCGGTGACTTCGACCAAATTGAAAGTCACCGGCATCGACCTGTTTTCCGCCGGCGACTTCATGGGCGGCGAAGGCACCGAGACCATCACCCTCTCCGACCCGATCGGCGGCGTGTACAAAAAACTGGTGATCAAGGATGACGTGCTGGTCGGCGCCTGTCTGTACGGCGATACGGCAGATGGCGGTTGGTATTTCCGGCAGATTCGTGAGAATCACGCCATAGGCGAGATCCGCGATCACCTCATGTTCGGCGAAAACGCTTTAGGCGACGTAGGACATCAGGGCCAGGACAAAGCCATGGTCATGGCCGACAGCGCCGAAGTCTGCGGCTGCAACGGTGTGTGCAAGGGCACCATCGTCAAGGCGATTCAGGAACACGGCCTGTTCAGCGTCGATGAAGTGAAGAAACACACCAAGGCGGCCAGCTCCTGCGGTTCCTGCGCCGGCCTTGTTGAACAGATCCTGATCAATACGGTGGGTGGCGCGGCCGACGTCAAACCGAAAAGCGAAAAAGCCATCTGCGGTTGCAGCGATCTCAACCACGGGCAGATTCGTCAGGCGATCCGTCAGGAACACCTGCTGACCATCGCCGAGACCATGAGTTACCTGAACTGGCGCACGCCCAATGGCTGCGCGACCTGTCGCCCGGCGCTCAACTACTACCTGATTTCCACCTGGCCGGGCGAGGCCAAGGACGACCCGCAATCGCGTCTGATCAACGAACGCGCCCACGCCAACATCCAGAAGGACGGCACCTATTCGGTGGTGCCGCGCATGTGGGGCGGCGTGACCAACCCATCGGAACTGCGCCGAATCGCCGATGTGGCCGACAAGTACAACGTGCCGATGGTCAAGGTCACCGGCGGTCAGCGCATCGACTTGCTGGGGATCAAGAAACAGGATCTGCCCGGCGTCTGGAAAGACCTCGACATGCCGTCCGGCCACGCCTACGGCAAATCCATCCGCACCGTGAAAACCTGTGTCGGCAGCGAGTTCTGCCGCTTCGGCACACAGAACTCGACGCAACTGGGCATCGAACTCGAGCACGACCTGTTCAACATGTGGTCGCCGCACAAAGTGAAGCTGGCCGTGTCCGGTTGCCCACGCAACTGCTCGGAAGCGGGCATCAAGGACGTAGGAATTATCGGCGTCGACTCCGGCTGGGAGATGTACATCGGTGGCAACGGCGGGATCAAGACCGAGGTCGCCGAGTTCTTCGTCAAGCTCAAGACTGCCGAAGAAGTCCGTGAATACAACGGCGCGTTTCTGCAGCTCTACCGCGAAGAAGCCTTCTACCTCGAACGCACCGTGCATTACCTGCAACGGGTCGGCATGGAGCACATCAAGAAGAACGTGCTCGAAGACGCCGAGCGGCGCAAGGCCCTGAATGAGCGCCTGCAATTCTCCCTGTCGTTCGAACAGGACCCATGGAAAGAACGCCTGGCGCAGCCGCAACTGAAGAAAGAATTCGACGTGATCCCCGTGAAAAACCTGGAGGTGCCGGCATGAACTGGCTCGATATCTGTGCGCTGGAAGAGATCAACGCCCTCGGTTCGCGGATCATTGCCGGGCCGAAAGGAGACATCGCGATTTTTCGCACAAGCGACGACGAGGTTTTCGCCCTCGATGACCGCTGCCCGCACAAGGGCGGGCCGCTGTCGCAAGGCCTGATCTATGGCAAGCGCGTGGCCTGCCCGCTGCACAACTGGCAGATCGACCTGGAAACCGGCGAAGCTCAGGCGCCAGACATCGGCTGTGCCCATCACCATCCGGCGCGGGTCGAGAATGGCCGGGTGCAACTGGCCCTGCGGGACGCCATCTGATGAACCGCCAGACGACCGCCTCGACCTGCTGTTACTGCGGGGTCGGCTGCGGCGTACTGATCGAGCATGACGGCGAGCGCATCCTCGGCGTCAGCGGCGATCCGGCGCACCCGGCCAACTTCGGCAAACTGTGCAGCAAAGGCTCGACGCTGCACCTGACCGGCGACCTCGCCGCCCGCGCCTTGTACCCGGAACTGCGCCTGGGCAAAGGCCTGGCGCGCAGCCGTACTGACTGGGATACCGCCCTCGACCACGCGACCAACGTGTTTGCCGAAACCATCGCCGAACACGGCCCGGACAGCGTGGCGTTCTACATCTCCGGGCAGTTGCTCACCGAGGACTACTACGCCTTCAACAAACTGGCGCGGGCGCTGGTCGGCACCAACAACATCGACAGCAATTCGCGGCTGTGCATGTCTTCGGCGGTGGTCGGCTACAAACGCAGCCTCGGCGCCGACGCGCCGCCGTGCAGTTACGAAGACCTGGAGCTCAGCGACTGCGTGATGATCGTCGGCAGTAACATGGCCTACGCCCATCCGGTACTTTTCCGTCGACTGGAGGAAGCCAAATCCCGTCGCCCGCAGATGAAAGTCATCGTGATCGACCCGCGTCGCACCGACACCTGCGATTTGGCTGACCTGCATCTGGCGATTCTTCCGGGCACCGATGTCGCCCTGTTCCATGGGATTTTGCATCTGCTGCTGTGGGAAGACTGGGTCGATCGCGATTTCATCAAGGTGCACACCGAAGGCCTCGCCGAACTTAAAACGCTGGTCCGCGATTACACCCCGCAGATGGTTTCGCAACTGTGCGGCATCAGCATCGAGCAACTGCAGCAATGCGCAGAATGGGTCGGCACTGCGCCGAGCTTCCTGTCGCTGTGGTGCATGGGCCTGAATCAGTCCACCGCCGGCAGCGCAAAGAACAGCGCGCTGATCAATCTGCACTTGGCCACAGGGCAAATCGGCCGGCCCGGTGCAGGACCTTTCTCCCTCACCGGTCAGCCAAATGCGATGGGCGGGCGGGAAACCGGCAGTCTGTCCAATCTGCTGCCGGGTCACCGCGATGCCGCCAACCCGGAGCATCGCGCCGAGGTGGCGGCGTATTGGGGCGTGGATAGCTTGCCCGAGGCGCCGGGCCTGAGCGCCATCGAACTGTTCGAAAACCTGCGCAGCGGCAAAATCAAAGCGCTGTGGATTGCCTGTACCAATCCGGCGCAATCGATGCCTGATCAGAGCGCAGTCCGCGCAGCGCTTGAGGCCTGCCCTTTTGTGGTATTGCAGGAAGCCTTTCGCACCACCGAAACCGCAGCGTTTGCCGACCTGCTGTTACCCGCCGCCAGTTGGGGCGAGAAAGAAGGTTCGGTGACCAACTCCGAGCGGCGCATTTCCCACGTGCGCAAAGCGGTTGTCGCACCGGGCGAAGCGCGGCCGGACTGGGCAATCACGGTGGATTTCGCACAGCGTCTGGAGAAACGTCTGCGCCCCAAGCAGCCAAGCCTGTTCGCTTTCGATCAACCTTCGCAGTTGTTTGATGAATTCAAAGCGCTGACCCGTGGGCGAGACCTGGATCTGTCCGGGATCAGTCATGCCTTGATCGACGAGCTAGGCCCGCAGCAATGGCCCTTCCCTGCCGGCGCCCGCCAAGGCACGCCACGCTTGTACGGCGACGGCATTTTCCCTACAGCCAATGGCCGCGCGCAGTTCATTGCCGACCCGTACCGCGCCGCCAAGGAACAACGCGACGCGCGCTTCCCGCTGACTTTGATCACCGGTCGCCTGCGTGACCAGTGGCACGGCATGAGCCGCACCGGCACCGCCGCGCAATTGTTCGGCCACGTCAGCGAAGCCGTGCTGAGCCTGCACCCTGACGAAATGCGCCGGCACCGCTTGCAGCCCGGTGATCTGGTCAATCTGAAAAGCCGCCGTGGCGCAGTGATTGTTGCGGTCGGCAGCGACGACAGCGTGCGTCCGGGCCAGGCGTTCCTGCCGATGCACTGGGGCGATCGCTATCTCAAGGGCGGCGTCAACACGCTGACCTTGCCGGCGTTTGATCCGCTGTCCAGGCAACCGGAGCTCAAGCACAGCGGCGTGCGTCTGGAGGCAGTCAATCTGCCGTGGCAACTGTTCGCCTTGATTGAGGGTGATGTTCAACGGCATTTCGAGACGCTACGACCGCTGTGCGAGGCGTTTTCCTACGTCAGCCTCAGCCTTGTCGGTCGTGAGCGGCCAGCGCTGCTGATACGCGCTGCACACGGCCAGGCGCCGGATCCACAGCTGCTGGGCGAGATCGACCAGTGCCTGTCACTGCTGGATGGCCCGGTTCTAGCCTATGACGATCCGCGTCGCGCCATTGGCAAGCGCGTGCGCATCGAAAACGGCCGTATCACCGCCATTCGCCTGGCCGGCGAAACCCTTGCGCAACACTGGTTGCAGAGCCTGTGGCTGGAGGGCCGCGCCGACCAACAACTGCGGCGCTGGCTGCTCGCGCCGATGAGCGCGCCGCCGGGCACTGTCGGAGCGATCGCCACCGACAAGACCTTGTGCAATTGCGAAAACGTCAGCCTCAACGCAGTCTGCGCCGGCATTCGCCAGGGCCTGGATCTGCAAGGCCTGAAAAACAATCTCCGATGCGGTACGCAATGCGGTTCCTGCGTGCCGGAAATCAAGCGTCTGCTGGCTGCCGAAGCGCGGCCGGTCGCGGTCATTTAACGAGGACAACACCATGAATGCGAAAGTCTGGCTGGTGGGCGCAGGCCCTGGCGATCCGGAGTTGCTGACGCTCAAAGCGGTGCGCGCATTGCGCGAGGCCGATGTGGTGATGATCGATGATCTGGTAAACGACGCGGTGCTGGAGCACTGCCCGGCTGCGCGGGTGATCCCGGTGGGCAAACGCGGCGGCTGCCGTTCGACCCCGCAGGCATTCATTCATCGCCTAATGCTGCGTTACGCACTCCAGGGCAAATGCGTGGTGCGCCTGAAGGGCGGCGATCCGTGCATTTTCGGCCGCGGTGGCGAAGAAGCGCAGTGGTTGCGCGAGCGCGGGGTTGAAGTGGAACTGGTCAATGGCATCACCGCTGGGCTGGCCGGGGCGACCCAGTGCGATATTCCGCTGACGTTGCGGGGCGTGGCGCGCGGAGTAACGTTGGTGACTGCGCATACCCAGGATGACAGCCAGTTGAACTGGCAGGCGCTGGCGCAAGGCGGGACGACGCTGGTGGTTTACATGGGCGTGGCCAAGCTGGGCGAGATTCGTGATCATCTGCTGGCCGGAGGGATGGCGGCGGATACGCCGGTGGCGATGATCGAAAACGCCTCTTTGGCGCATCAGCGTGAATGTCGCAGTGATTTGACTGCGATGGCTGAGGATGCCTCGGCGTTTGAATTGAAAAGCCCGGCGATTCTGGTGATTGGTGCGGTGGCTGCTGTCGTGGAAGAGCAAAAGATCGCAGCCTTCGGCAGCTCCTACAGGACACATATGATCTGAATGTAGGAGCTGCCGCAGGCTGCGATCTTTCAAGATTCGAAGCCAAATCGCAGACAAAGAAAAGCCCGGCCTGAGCCGGGCTTTTCCATCAGCGGCAGCTAATTACTTAGCTTGAGCTTCAACCTGCGCTTCTACGCGACGGTTTACAGCGCGGCCAGCGTCAGTTTTGTTGTCAGCAACTGGGCGGGATTCGCCGTAGCCAACAGACTGAACGCGGGACGATTCAACACCGTACTGGTTGGTCAGAACTTGCTTAACGGCGTTTGCACGACGCTCGGACAGTTTCTGGTTGTAAGCGTCAGGACCGACGGAGTCAGTGTGACCTTCAACAGTAGTGGTGGTGGATGGGTACTGCTTCATGAAGTCAGCCAGGTTCTTGATGTCGCCGTAGCTGTTTGGCTTGACTACCGACTTGTCGAAGTCGAATTTCACGTCCAGCTCAACACGAACAACTTCAGCAACTGCTGGGCAGCCATCAGCGTCAACGGTTACGTTGGCTGGGGTGTCCGGGCACTTGTCAACGTTGTCGCAAACGCCATCGTTGTCGCTGTCGGAGCAGACTTCAGCAGGTGCTGGAACTGGAGCAGCAGCTGGCTTGGAGCCGCCACCGAAGTTCACACCGATACCGACGCTAGGAGCCCACTCGGTGTCGCCCTGGTCGATGTTGTACTGAGCTTCAACGCCGGCACGGGCGTAGAAGTTCTCGGTGAAGTACAGCTTGGCACCGCCGCCAACGTTGGCGAAGGTGGAACGGTTACGACCGTTCGAACCGTTCTGGTCGATGCTCTGGTCAGAGAAACCGGCCGAAACGTATGGACGAATCATGTCGCCTGGGTTGTTGAAGTGGTACAGAGCGTCCAGAGCGGTGTTAGCGCCTTTGACGTTCTTGCCATCGTCGGCACGTACGTTGTGCACTTCGTCGTAGCCCAGACGCAGTTCAACGTCGTCGGTCAGGAAGTAACCGATCGAACCGCCGAACAGGTTGCCGTTGTTCTTGAAGTTACGAGCGCTGTCGAATTGTTCTTTCTTAGCGAAGCCTTCGATTTCAACTGCGCCTTGGCCTTGTGCCAGAGCGCCGAACGAAGTGGCGGCAATCAGAGAACCAATGGCCAAGCCCAAGGTGTTTTTCAGTTTCATCCGTTAAATCCCCATCTGGTGATTGTGAAGCAGTCCCGCAAACCGGGGGACAACTCGGCGGCAAGTCTATCAGAACTTGCCTACACGTAAGAGATATTTGCGCTGAACTAAGTTTCAGCAATGCCTGCAAATTTCTCACGCAATTTATCTAGAGCGCGTTTGTAACGCATTTTTGTCGCACTCAAACCCATGTGCATGATGTCTGCGATCTCCTGAAACTCCAGCTCTGCGACAAATCGTAGCACCAGAATTTCGCGGTCAATCGGATTCACATACACCAGCCAGCGATCAAGCCCACCCTTCTCCTCCGGCTTCGGCGCCTTTTCTTCAGACGCTTCCTCAAGAGGGTCCAGACTGAGAGCGTCCATCAAGCGACGCTTACGCCGTTCCTTCCGATACTGCGTGATGCATTCGTTGTAAGTGATGCTGTAAAGCCAGGTTTTGAACTTCGATTTCCCCTCGAAGTTCTTCAGGCCGTACAGCACCTTCAGCATCACTTCCTGACAGACATCGTCTGCGTCGCGATCGTTCCCAAGATATCTCGCGCAGACGTTAAATAATGTTCGCTGGTAACGCCGCATCAACTCTTCGTAGGCGCGCGTTACGTGAAACAGCTCGGTATGCGAGCGCGCGACCAACTCCTCATCAGAGAGCTCGCGGGGGTCGTAGCGCGTGGATAGCGGTTGGGCTTTATTCAAAACAAGTCGTGCCGACAGTCAGGTCAATGTCCGCCACAACCAGCCTCGGCTGGCATTTTGCGGCGGCATACATTAGCAGGGTTTGCCGGTTTAGCGGCTACTCACATGCTGTTCCAGCAGGATCCGATTGGAGAGAGAGACTAGCTCACCCTCATCGGTCAGCAATGTGGTTTTAACCGTGCCGATCTCCTCGATCTGGCCTTCGACCTCGCCAACACGCACTTGTTGCCCAACCTCGTACAGCTCACGCACATAGATTCCCGCAAGAATCTGACCGGCGATTTCCCGGCTTCCCAAACCCATGGCCAGCGCAACTGCCAGACCAACGGTAATCAATACGATAACAATCACATGGTTCAGCAGGTCGGTCTTGACCTCGAGCTGGCTGATCGCAACCGAGATGCTGATGATGATCACCAGCCCCTGCGCGATCCGTCCCAACCCGGAAGCGTAGTCCAGCCCTACGCCTTCTGCTGCGCCGCGCACCAGCCCGTTGGCCAGTTGCGCCAGCAGGACCCCGACCAGCAGCACCAGCGCGGCGCCGAATACTTTCGGCAGATACAACGCCAGCATGTCCAGCGTAGCTGAAACTCGCTCGAGGCCAAGGGATTCTGCCGCAGAAACCAGAAAAATCAGCAGAACGAACCAGTAGACGATTTTACCGATCAGCGTCGAGATCGGCACCTGCAGCCCGGCACGCGACATCAGCTTGGTCAGCCCGGTGCCGCCCATCAGGCGATCGAGGCCCAGTTTGGCGAGCAATTTGGAGAGCAAGGTGTCGAGCAGCTTGGCCACGACGAAACCCAACAGCAGCACAACCAGTGCGCCGAACAGGTTCGGAATGAAGTTAGCGACTTTGGTCCACAACGCAGTCATTGCAGTGACGAGGCTCTGAGTCCAGAGATCAAGTTCCATATTCAATCAGCCTTATCAGCAGTGCGAGCGGTAGTTTTACGAAGACGGGAAACCGGCGAGACATGCGCCGAGCCATTGTTCAGGGCAATCATCAGCGCGGGCAGCCAGCGGCCCAGCAGGCTGAACAGATCACCGGCGCCGACCTGGCGGTTGGCGGTTTTGAGTACGCGGCCCAGGCAGGCATCGTCGTCGCGGCTGGACGGCGAAGCGTTGAGCATGTCGCGCAAAGACTGTTCAAACGGATCGTGCATACGCACCTCTCGTGATGTCTGTGAAAGACGCGGGCAGATTTACTCGGGTCACATGCGCCATGTTCACACCCAGCGCAATCGACGGAACAACCACCACTGGCCGAATGCCAGGGCGAGCACCGTCAGACAGGCGATCAGGAAGCCATACGGGCTTTCGGCGAACGGAATACCGCCGACATTTATCCCGAGCAGACCGGTGATGAAACTCATCGGCAAAAAGATGCAGGTAATGATGCCGAAGCGATACATGGTGCGGTTCATGTGCACGCTCAAACGCCGGTCTTCGGCCTCCAGCACAAGCCCTACGCGCTCTCGGGTCAATTCGAGCTCTTCCAGATAACGGGTCAGGCTGTTGTTCAATTCGTTCCAGTAGTCGGCATCGTCTTCGACGAACCACGGCAGTTTGATCCGCGTCAGCTGTCCGAAAATGTCCCGCTGCGGCGCAAGAAAACGCTTCAGCCCGGCCGCTCTGCGACGGATGTGCAAAATCGCCCCATGCTCGGGGGTATACCGTTCGTCGGCGTCGAGTTTTTCTTCCTCTTCATCCACCACTTCCGACAGGCACGTGACCAGATCCTGCACTTTGTTGGTGAGGAACTGCGCCAGATACAGCATCAATTCCGAGGAAGTTCTTGGCCCTTTGCCCTCACCCAGCAGCGCCAGCAACTCATCCGTAGCGCGCAACGGACGCAAGCGCAGGGAAATCACTCGCTGAGCCGAGGCGAAAATCCGCACCGAGACCATATCTTCCGGCTCGGCGCCCGGGTTGAGATTGACCCCGCGCAGAAACAGCAGCAGCTCGGAGTCGGGCAATGGCAACAGACGCGGGCGGGTATTCTCTTCCAGCAACAGATCGCAGGTGAATTCATTGAGCCCGCTGGATTTGCGCAGCCAGGTCTGGGTCTGCGGATGGCTGCGATCCCAGTGCAGCCACAGGCTTTCATGGGCCAGCAGCTGCAAATCGTCGAGCTCAGTCCGGGCTATCGAACGCGCACCGCCCTTGCCGTCCAGCACCAGGGCATGCACCAGCCCCCATTGCGCGTTTTCTTCCTCGAACATCCGCATCCCTTGTCGAAAAGCTTATTCAGGCATTTTCAGCGGGCTCGGCGACACGATCACGCCGTTGTTGTCCGCATAAATGTACTGGCCCGGGTGGAACGTCACGCCGGCGAAAGTCACCGGGACGTTGAGGTCGCCAATGCCGCGCTTGTCGGTTTTCATCGGATGGCTGGCCAGCGCCTGCACGCCGAGATCGGTCTGGGCGATGACGTCGACGTCACGGATGCAACCGTAGATCACCAGCCCTTCCCAACCGTTCTGCGCGGCCTTGGCGGCGATCATGTCGCCCAACAGGGCGCGGCGCAGCGAACCGCCCCCATCAACCACCAGCACTTTGCCTTTGCCATTGAGTTCGGCCTGCTCCTTGACCAGCGAATTGTCTTCGAAGCACTTGATGGTCACGATTTCGCCGCCGAAGGAATCCCGGCCGCCGAAATTGCTGAACATCGGTTCCAGCACCTGCACCAGCTCCGGGTAGGCGTCGCACAGGTCAGGCGTAAGGTAATGTTCCATCGAAAAACTCCTGTAACAAGGAAGACGATCAAGGATGCCGCATTCTGATGAGACGAGTTCCGGCGGTCGCTGTTTACCTTAGTCCATGCCATGGTCGCTGAGCGAACCTGAACCGCAGCTGAAACGTTATCGCTAAACAGTCACGAAATATGACCGGAACCGCACAATGCGTCATATCTTAGCCGCAAGCCAGGCTGAACGGAACGCCCCTCACACCGCAGCGGCCAGATCCGTCGTCTGCGCCAGCAACGGCGTCTGCTGATCGTTCAACCAGCGCGCCACCAGCGGCCACACCTCAGCCTGCGCCGCTTTGCTCACCAACATTTCGACATGACCGAAATTATCCGAGAAGCCCTGCTCGCGGCCCAGATTGATGAACTGCTTGCACTCTGAGCCGATCTGCTCGAACAGCTTGCGGCAGGCCCACGCCGGATCCTGATGATCGCCCGCTGCCGTCACCGCCAGCACCGGCACCTGCACCTCGGCAAGACCGGCCCACCAATCCTTGTCCTTGTCGCCGAAGCGGCCGAACAAGCCGTACCAGCGCATGCTTTCGATGGCCAGGCCGATCGGCTCGTCTTCCGGGCCGCGTTTGAGGCGTGAGCCGGACAACTGCGCGAAACGCTTGAGAATAAAGCGCCCGCCCCACTCCACCGGTGGGATTTTCAACGGCCAGTAGGTGCGGCTGACCTGGGTGCCGAAAAACGCCGCCGAGGCCACGGCCGGTTCGCCGAGATATTCGCCACCGAGCGCCGCCGCCAGGGTGATGCCGCCCAGCGAATGGCCGATCCAGTGCGGGATCTGTCCGCTCTGCTCACGCACGAACGCGGCAATCGCCGGCAGATCGTAGCGGGCATAGTCGGCCACGCGGTTGCGCCGGTAGTCCTCATTGCGCTGGGACAGGCCGTGACCGCGCATTTCCGGAATCCACACGTCGAAGCCCAGCCGCGTCAGATACGCGCCGAGCCCGAGGCCTTTGGGGGAAAACCAGAAGCGCCGATTGGAAAAGCTGCCGTGCAACAGAATCACCGGCACGCCGCGTGGCGCCGTGTCATCGGCCATCCCCAGGCGGGTGACGGCGATCTCCACGGACCAGTCCGGGCTGTTGCCGGGTTTCAATCGATAGACGTCTTCGCTCAGATCGCCGCGCCGTTCGGCGCTGATCAGCGCGACAGGAAACAGGTTGCTGCTGCTTTGCATAATGCTCTTGCACAAAAAAGGGCGGCATCCGTTGGAGCCCGCCCTACTTCAATCTCAAGGCCCGCTCCCACATGGGGCGCGGGCCAATTACATACAGATCAAGCCTGACCTTCGGCGAGGAAGAACCAGGTTTCCAGCACGGTGTCCGGGTTCAGCGACACGCTTTCGATGCCCTGTTCCATCAGCCACTTGGCCAGATCCGGGTGGTCCGAAGGACCCTGACCGCAGATGCCGATGTACTTGCCGGCCTTGTTGCAGGCCTGAATGGCGTTGGCCAACAGCTTCTTCACCGCCGGATTCCGCTCGTCGAACAGGTGCGCGATGATCCCCGAATCGCGGTCCAGACCCAAAGTCAGTTGGGTCAGGTCGTTGGAGCCGATCGAGAAACCGTCGAAGAATTCGAGGAATTCCTCGGCCAGAATCGCGTTCGATGGCAGTTCGCACATCATGATCACGCGCAGACCGTTCTCGCCGCGCTTCAAGCCGTTCTCGGCGAGCAGATCGACCACCTGGCTGGCTTCGCCGAGCGTACGGACGAACGGCACCATGATTTCCACGTTGGTCAGGCCCATCTCGTTGCGCACGCGTTTCAGCGCGCGGCATTCGAGCTCGAAGCAATCGCGGAACGATTCGCTGATGTAACGCGAAGCGCCACGGAAGCCCAGCATCGGGTTTTCTTCTTCCGGCTCGTAGAGCTTGCCGCCGATCAGGTTGGCGTATTCGTTGGACTTGAAGTCCGACAGACGCACGATGACTTTTTTCGGCGTGAACGCTGCAGCCAGGGTGCTGATGCCTTCCACCAGTTTGTCGACGTAGAAGTCGACCGGGTCGCTGTAACCGGCAATACGCTTGTCGACGCTGTCCTTGATTTCCTGCGGCAGACCGTCGTAGTTCAACAGCGCTTTCGGGTGCACGCCGATCATGCGGTTGATGATGAATTCCAGACGCGCCAGACCAACGCCGGCGTTCGGCAATTGGGCGAAGTCGAAGGCACGATCCGGGTTGCCGACGTTCATCATGATCTTGAACGGCAGCTCCGGCATGGCGTCGACGGAGTTCTTCTTGATGTCGAAGCCCAGTTCGCCTTCGAAAATGTAGCCGGTGTCGCCTTCGGCGCAGGATACGGTCACGCCCTGGCCATCCTTCAGCAGCTGGGTGGCGTTGCCGCAACCTACCACTGCCGGGATGCCCAGCTCACGGGCGATAATCGCCGCGTGGCAGGTACGCCCGCCACGGTTGGTGACGATGGCGCTGGCGCGCTTCATCACTGGTTCCCAGTCCGGGTCGGTCATGTCGGATACCAGAACGTCGCCCGGCTGGACTTTGTCCATCTCCGAGACGTCTTTGATGATGCGTACTTTGCCGGCGCCGATGCGCTGGCCGATCGCCCGACCTTCCACCAGCACGGTGCCGGTTTCCTTGAGCAGGTAACGCTCCATGACGTTGGCCTGGGTGCGGCTTTTCACGGTTTCCGGACGCGCCTGGACGATGTATAGCTTGCCGTCGTCACCGTCCTTGGCCCACTCGATGTCCATCGGGCAGCCGTAGTGCTTCTCGATGATCATCGCCTGCTTGGCCAGCTCGCTGACTTCGGCGTCGGTCAGGCAGAAACGCGCGCGTTCGGCCTTGTCGACATCGACGGTCTTGACCGAACGACCGGCCTTGGCCTCGTCGCCGTAGATCATCTTGATGGCTTTGCTGCCCAGGTTGCGGCGCAGGATGGCCGGACGACCGGCTTCCAGGGTGCCTTTGTGTACGTAGAACTCATCCGGGTTGACCGCGCCTTGTACGACGGTTTCGCCCAGGCCATAAGCGCCGGTGATGAACACCACGTCACGGAAACCCGATTCGGTATCGAGGGTGAACATCACGCCGGCGGTGCCGGTTTCCGAACGCACCATGCGCTGCACGCCAGCCGACAGGGCGACCAGTTTGTGGTCGAAGCCCTGGTGCACGCGGTAGGAAATCGCACGGTCGTTGAACAGCGAAGCGAACACCTCTTTGGCGGCGCGGATAACGTTTTCCACACCACGGATGTTCAGGAAGGTTTCCTGCTGACCGGCGAAGGACGCGTCCGGCAGGTCTTCGGCGGTGGCGGAAGAACGTACGGCCACGGCCACGTCAGGATTGCCGGCCGACAGCGCGGCGAACGCGGTGCGGATCTCGGTGTTGAGCTTTTCAGGGAATTCGGCGTCCATGATCCACTGACGGATCTGCGCACCGGTCTTGGCCAGGGCATTGACGTCGTCGACGTCGAGCGCGTCGAGGGCCTTGTGGATCTGATCGTTCAGGCCGCTCAGTTCGAGGAAGTCACGATAGGCCTGAGCCGTCGTGGCGAAGCCGCCGGGGACCGAAACACCGGCGCCTGCCAGGTTACTGATCATCTCGCCCAGGGATGCGTTCTTGCCCCCCACATGCTCAACATCGTGTTTGCCGAGCTTATCGAGGGAAACTACGTACTCTACCAAGGTGATCTCTCCACTAACTGTGTTGGAAAAGCTCAGAAACCGGCGGCCCGGGGGAGCCTTGGCCGGTTGTATGGCCTGGACCTGGAAAATAAGTGAGAATGCGGGCCAATGGCGGCCAGCAAATCGCGCCTATCATATCCAGAAATGCTCATCAGCTTAAGGCCCAAGGTGCAAATGAAACGATCTGCTTTCTTCATCTCCGATGGCACCGGCATTACCGCCGAAACCCTGGGTCAAAGCCTGTTGGCGCAGTTCGAAAACATTACCTTCAGCAAATTCACGCGGCCCTACATCGACAGCGTGGAAAAAGCGCGGGCCATGGTACAACAAATCAACAAAGCCGCTGAAACCGACGGCTTTCGCCCGATCATCTTCGACACCATCGTCAATCAGGACATCCGTGAGATTCTCGCAACGTCCAATGGTTTCATGATCGACATTTTCTCGACCTTCCTCGCGCCGCTCGAACAGGAGCTCACCGAGCATTCTTCCTACACCGTCGGCAAATCCCATTCGATCGGGCACAACTCCAATTACATGGAGCGCATCGAGGCGGTGAACTTCGCCCTCGACAACGATGACGGCGCGCGCACCCACTATTACGACAAAGCCGATCTGATACTAGTGGGCGTGTCGCGATGCGGCAAAACGCCGACGTGTCTGTACATGGCCATGCAGTTCGGTATCCGCGCGGCCAACTATCCGCTGACCGAAGACGACATGGAACGCCTGACCCTGCCCACCGCCCTGCGCGCCCATCAGCACAAGCTGTTCGGCCTGACCATCGACCCCGACCGCCTGACCGCGATCCGCAATGAGCGCAAGCCCAACAGCCGTTATTCGAGCTACGCCCAGTGCGAATTCGAAGTGCGCGAAGTGGAAAACCTGTTCCGCCGCGAGAACATTCCGCACATCAATTCCACGCATTTCTCGGTGGAAGAGATTTCGGCGAAGATTCTCGTGGAAAAAGGCGTTGAGCGGCGATTCAAGTAGGTTTGCGGTGCCTGATCTGACGCTATCGCGGGCAAGCCCGCTCCCATTCTGAAGGCGTTCACAATTTCTGTGTTCATCACCATTCCCTGTGGGAGCGGGCTTGCCCGCGAAGAACGATAACGCGGTCCGTCAGATCACAAACAGGTCGATGAATCGATTCACCGGCGTGGCTTCAAGCCGCGCCTGATCCTCGCACAGCGCAAAAATCTCAGCGCAACGCTGGCCGGCAAACCGCGTGGCCAGGTTGGCCTTGAACTTGTCCTCCAGCAACGCAATGCCCTCGGCGCGGCGGCGGCGATGGCCGATCGGGTACTCCACCACGACGTTGTCGGTGCTGCTGCCGTCCTTGAAAAACACCTGCACGGCGTTGGCAATCGAGCGTTTGTCGGGCTCAAGGTATTCGCGGGTGAAACGCGGCTCTTCGACAATCACCATTTTTTCTCGCAGCACATCGATGATCGGATGCGCCTTGTGGAAGTCGTCTTCGTAGTGCTCCGCCACCAGATTGCCGAATGCCAGCGGCACGGCGGTCATGTATTGCAGGCAGTGGTCGCGGTCGGCGGCATTGGCCAGCGGGCCGACCTTGGAAATGATGCGGATCGCCGATTCATGGGTGGTGATGACGATGCGGTCGATCTCATGCAGCCGATTGCGAACCAGCGGATGCAAGGTCACCGCCGCCTCGCATGCCGTCTGCGCATGGAATTCGGCGGGGAAACTGATCTTGAACAGCACGTTTTCCATCACGTAACTGCCGAGCGGCCGGGAAAAGCTGAAAGCGCGTTTGTCCTCGGGCTTCAGCGCCAGATCGTTGTTGGTGTGGCTGAACAGCACGTCATAAAAGCCCCACTGCTTTGCCGTCAGAACCCCGGGAATGCCCATCTCACCACGCATGGCAATGTCGGCTAGTCTTACGCCGCGACTCGCCGCATCCCCCGCCGCCCAGGATTTGCGTGAGCCGGCGTTTGGCGCATGGCGATAGGTGCGCAGCGCCTGACCGTCGGCGAAGGCGTGGGACAGCGCCGACAGCAGCTGCTCGCGATTGGCGCCCATCAGTCGGGCGCTGACGGCGGTCGAGGCGACTTTCACCAGAATGACGTGGTCGAGTCCAACCCGGTTGAAGGAGTTTCCCAGAGCGATCACGCCTTGAATCTCGTGGGCCATGATCATCGCTTCAAGCACATCACGCAGGGTCAGCGGCGCCTCACCGTGGGCGACGCGTTTCTGCGACAGGTGATCGGCTACGGCGAGGATGGCACCGAGGTTGTCCGATGGATGGCCCCATTCGGCGGCAAGCCAGGTGTCGTTGTAATCGAGCCAGCGGACAATGCAGCCGATATCCCACGCGGCTTTGACCGGGTCGAGGCGATAAGGGGTACCTGGGACTCGTGCACCGAACGGTACAACCGTGCCTTCGACGATCGGGCCGAGGTGTTTCGTGCATTCGGGGAAACGCAGGGCCAGCAGACCGCAGCCAAGCGTGTCGATCAGGCAATTGCGCGCGGTGTTCAGCGCCTCGGCGGATTCGGGCTTGAAGGTGAGGACGTAGTCGGCGATGTCCTGCAGGACTGCGTCGTAATCGGGGCGGTTGTTCAGGTCGACGTTGGCGCTCACGGTGGTTCTCCTGTTCGGGGAAATGAGTGGTTGGGTCTTCCTCAGGGGCTTGGCTGGTTTATGGTTCGTGGTGTCTGGTTTCTTTGTGTTGTGTCAGAGGGTAGCCCCTCACCCTAGCCCTCTCCCGAGGGAGAGGGGACCGATTGGGGGATGCCGTGGAGGTTCACCGACCTGAAAGTCCATCGCTGAATCCATAATCGTCTCGATCTCTCAGGTCGATGTACCTCGCAAGACACCTCTGTCAGCCCCCTCTCCCTCAGGGAGAGGGCTGGGGTGAGGGTAAAATGTCGAGTCAGAACGAGTCAGCAGGCACGCGGACGTAACCTTCCATGAGAACGCGTGCACTGCGGCTCATGATGGCTTTCTTCACCACCCACTCGCCATTCTCCAGCGTCGCCTCGGCGCCCACGCGCAACGTCCCGGACGGATGGCCGAAACGCACGGCATTGCGTTCAACGCCACCAGCAGCAAGATTGACCAACGTCCCGGAAATCGCCGCCGCCGTGCCGATCGCCACTGCTGCCGTGCCCATCATCGCGTGGTGCAGCTTGCCCATCGACAACGCGCGCACCAGCAGATCAACGTCACCGGCGGCAATCGCTTTACCGCTCGACGCCACGTAATCCGCAGGCTTGGCGACGAATGCGACTTTCGGCGTGTGCTGACGCTTGGCGGCTTCTTCCAGATTGGCGATCAGGCCCATGCGCAACGCACCGTAAGCACGAATCGTCTCGAACATCAGCAGCGCTTTTGGATCGCCGTTGATCGCGCCCTGGAGTTCGGTGCCGGTGTAACCGATGTCTTCGGCGTTGACGAATATCGTCGGGATCCCGGCATTGATCATGGTCGCCTTGAACGTGCCGACACCCGGGACCTCAAGCTCATCGACCAGATTGCCGGTGGGGAACATTGAGCCACCGCCGCCCTCTTCTTCCGCCGCCGGATCCATGAATTCGATTTGCACTTCGGCCGCCGGAAAGGTCACGCCGTCGAGTTCGAAATCACCGGTTTCCTGCACTTCGCCGTTGGTGATCGGCACGTGGGCGATGATGGTCTTGCCGATGTTGGCCTGCCACACGCGCACCACCGCTACGCCGTTGTGCGGAATGCGGCTGGCGTCGACCAGACCGTTGCTGATGGCGAACGAACCGACCGCCGCCGAGAGATTGCCGCAGTTGCCGCTCCAGTCGACGAACGGCTTGTCGATCGACACCTGGCCGAACAGGTAATCGACGTCGTGATCGGCGCGGGTGCTTTTCGACAGGATCACGGTTTTGCTGGTGCTCGACGTCGCGCCGCCCATGCCGTCGATCTGCTTGTC
This sequence comes from Pseudomonas sp. Sample_21, assembly GCF_004307525.1. Lineage (NCBI taxonomy): Bacteria > Pseudomonadati > Pseudomonadota > Gammaproteobacteria > Pseudomonadales > Pseudomonadaceae > Pseudomonas > Pseudomonas sp. Sample_21. Next base: position 75,394 of record NZ_RCNZ01000060.1, read on the forward strand.
GTAGGGATCGGGGCTGCCGATCACTCGCAGCAACAAAGCGTCGCGCGCCGGGCCTGGAACCTGCGCTGCTTCGGGCAGATCCTTGAGGCTGAAGAACACGCCTTTGCTGGTGCCGCCGCGCATGTAGGTGGCAGCGATTCTGATTTGTGGTGCGTGAGCCATGGTGCTCCTTACCGAGGCATGGGACTTGAAATCCCATGCCTACACGTTGATTTAAACGGCTACCGCCGATCCTTCGAGGAAATCCTGTGCGAAGCGCTGCAACACGCCGCCGGCCTCGTAGATCGACACTTCTTCAGCGGTATCGAGCCGGCAGGTCATCGGCACTTCGACGCGCTCGCCGTTCTTGCGATTGATCACCAGCGTCAGATCCGCGCGGGGTTTGCGTTCGCCGATCACGTCGTAAGTTTCGCTGCCGTCGATGGCCAGGGTGTGGCGGTTGGTCCCGGGTTTGAATTCCAGCGGCAACACGCCCATGCCCACCAGGTTGGTGCGGTGAATGCGCTCGAAACCTTCAGCGGCAATCGCCTCGACACCGGCCAGGCGCACGCCTTTCGCCGCCCAGTCACGGGACGAACCCTGACCGTAGTCAGCGCCAGCGATGATGATCAGCGGCTGCTTGCGCTGCATGTAGGTTTCGATGGCTTCCCACATACGCATGACCTGGCCTTCCGGCTCGACACGCGCCAGCGAACCCTGCTTGACCTTGCCGTTTTCCACGACCATTTCGTTGAACAGTTTCGGGTTGGCGAAGGTCGCGCGCTGGGCCGTCAGGTGGTCGCCACGGTGGGTGGCGTAGGAGTTGAAGTCCTCTTCCGGCAGGCCCATTTTCGCCAGGTATTCGCCGGCGGCGCTGTCGAGCATGATCGCGTTCGATGGCGACAGGTGATCGGTAGTGATGTTGTCCGGCAGCACCGCCAATGGGCGCATGCCCTTCAGCGGACGGGCGCCGGCCAGCGCGCCTTCCCAGTACGGCGGACGGCGGATGTAGGTGCTCATCTCGCGCCAGTCGTACAGCGGCGCGACTTTCGGCCCGGTGTCTTCATGCACTGCGAACATCGGAATATAGACCTGACGGAACTGCTCAGGCTTGACCGAAGACTTCACCACCGCATCGATTTCTTCATCGCTCGGCCAGATGTCTTTCAGGCGAATTTCCCGACCATCGACCACGCCCAGCACATCCTTCTCGATGTCGAAGCGGATGGTCCCGGCGATCGCATAAGCGACCACCAGCGGCGGCGAGGCGAGGAATGCCTGTTTGGCGTACGGGTGAATGCGGCCGTCGAAGTTGCGGTTGCCGGAAAGCACCGCGGTCGCGTACAGATCGCGGTCGATGATCTCTTGCTGGATCAGCGGATCGAGGGCGCCGGACATGCCGTTGCAAGTGGTGCAGGCAAATGCCACAACGCCGAAACCGAGCTGTTCCAGCTCAGTGGTCAGCCCCGCTTCGTCGAGGTACAGCGCCACGGTTTTCGAGCCCGGCGCCAGCGAGGATTTGACCCACGGCTTGCGCGTCAGGCCGAGCTTGTTGGCATTGCGCGCCAACAGGCCGGCGGCGATGACGTTGCGCGGGTTGCTGGTGTTGGTGCAACTAGTGATGGCGGCGATGATCACCGCGCCGTCGGGCATTTGCCCCGGCACGTCATCCCACTGGCCGGAGATGCCTTTGGCCGCCAGATCCGATACCGCAACGCGGGCGTGCGGGTTGCTCGGGCCGGCCATGTTGCGCACCACCGAGGACAGATCAAAAGTCAGACCGCGCTCGTATTGCGCACCTTTGAGGCTGTCAGCCCACAGCCCGGTCAACTTGGCGTACTGCTCGACCAATTGAACCTGCTGGTCTTCACGACCGGTCAGTTTCAGGTAATCGATGGTCTGCTGATCGATGTAGAACATCGCTGCCGTGGCGCCGTATTCCGGGGCCATGTTGGAAATTGTGGCGCGGTCGCCGAGGGTCAGCGCTGCTGCACCTTCACCGAAGAATTCCAGCCACGCGCCAACGACTTTCTGTTTGCGCAGGTATTCGGTCAGGGCCAGGACCATGTCGGTGGCGGTGATGCCCGGTTGCAGCTTGCCGGTCAGTTCGACGCCAACGCTTTCCGGCAGGCGCATCCACGACGCGCGGCCGAGCATCACGCTCTCGGCTT